>CAMYIJ010000002.1:115732-133293 GCA_947258375.1 uncultured Acidimicrobiaceae bacterium | reverse complement strand
GTATCCAGTGGCGGCCTGAGCTGGAGTTTCATGTGAGAGGGCCCTCCCACGGTTGTGGGGTGGTTCTCTTGTTGGGGTATCCAGTACTCAGTATCCAGTGGCGGCCTGAGCTGGAGCTGTATGTGAGAGGGCCCTCCCACGGTTGTGGGCTGGTTCTCTTGTTGGGGTATCCAGTACTCAGTATCCAGTAACGCGTGGGGACTGCAGGGCGCGACTCGATACAGGTATGGGTGAACGAGGGAACATCTGACGAGGTACTGAGTACTGAATACTGAGTACTGAATACTGACAAGCCGAGCGCTACCATTTCGTCGGGAATCTGCGCTACTGATGGGAGGCTCTTTGCACAACTTCATCAAGGGCCTGCCCAAGGCCGAGCTGCACCTGCACATCGAGGGCACGCTCGAGCCGGAGCTCATGTTCACCCTCGCCAAGAAGAACGAAGTCGAGCTGCCGTTTGCCTCGGTCGAGGACGTGCGCGCCGCCTACGAGTTCGACGACCTGCAGTCCTTCCTCGACATCTACTACCAGGGCGCCGCAGTGCTCATCACCGAAAGCGACTTCGCCGAACTGATGAGCGAATACCTGGAGCGGGCCATCGCAGACGGCGTCCGCCACGCCGAGATCTTCTTCGATCCGCAGACGCACTCCGAACGTGGAGTCGACATCGGAACCGTGATCGGGGGATTCCGCAAGGCCCAGGCTGAGTTCGCCGACTCGATTTCGACTTCACTGATCTTGTGCTTTCTCCGCCACCTCCCGCCGCATGCTGCCGTCGATACATTCGAGGCAGCACGACCGTACCTGGACGACATCATGGGTCTCGGCCTCGACTCATCGGAAGTTGGCAACCCGCCGGAGCGCTTCGTCGAGGCGTATGCCCTTGGTCGAGATGCCGGCCTGCGGCTGGTTGCGCATGCCGGAGAAGAGGCCGGGCCGGACTACGTGTGGGCCGCACTCGATGTACTCGGTGCCGAGCGCATCGACCATGGGGTGCGGGCCGAGGACGATCCAGAGCTGGTCGAGCGCCTGGTGCGAGAGCAGATTCCGCTGACAATGTGCCCACTGTCGAATCAGGAGCTTCAAGTTGTCCCGGACCTGCGCGACCACAACTTGAAGCGACTCCTCGACCGCGGCGTGAAAGTCACGATCAACTCCGACGATCCCGCCTACTTCGGGGGCTATGTGGCTGAGAACTACGCGATGGCAGCCACAGCGCTCGGCCTCACTCGCACCGAAGTAGGGCGGATCGCGAGAAACTCCATCGAAGCCAGCTTCGTCGACGACGAACGCAAGGCCGAGCTGCTGACCGAGCTAGATCAATACTTGGCCTCACACGAAGTCCACTGAGAAGCCCTCGCGCGATGTGTCCCCCGAAGGGTCTCCGGGGGAAGCCACCGCGCGTATGTGTCCCCCCGAAGGAAGTGTCGAAGTACTGGGTGTTGGCGGGATGGATGGGTGTGGTGTTGGCGGTGTTTGGTGGTGGGGTAAAGGCGCCGGTGGTTGGCGGGTGGCCGCTGGGCGGATGGAGGGACCGGTGGTGGCGGGTGGGGGCGGCCGCGGCTGGCCTGGTGGATCTTGCGGATGTTGCCAGCGAGGTGGATAAGAGCCCACTCGGCTTGGCAAGCGGCAAGTCCGCGGCGGGAGAACCGTCTGGTTCGTCGATGGGTTTTGGTATGAGCAAAGCAGCCTTCAATGAGCCACCCCCGCTGCCGGTAACTGTCGCGATGTTCGGGTTCAGCGAGCCGGGTTTGCATGCCATGTCGTGCCCGGGCGGCATCGGAGGCGGTGTCGGCGAGGGCTGGCGGCGCTGTCCCGACCTTGTGGTTCTTGTCGCCTGGAGCGATCAACAGCAACGTCCCGTCGAGGTTGTTCTCGAGGAGACTGTTATCGAGGCTCCAGTAGCCGGCGTCGGCGAGGACGGCACCGGCTGGTCCAGCACCGGCAGCTGCCAAGTTGGCGACAGTGAGCTCAATCATGGACTCGAACTGCCCAACGTCGGTAGCTTCAGCAGTGACGGCGACCCCAACAACGATCTGGTCTGCCGACACGACCGCTTGGGTGTTGTATCCCTGGATGAACCCACCATCGGCGGTCTTCTGGAGGCGACTGTCGGGATCGGTCACGTTGCCAGTGGGCTGGCCGCCTCGTTTACGGCCCCGCCGTTTCTCGTCGTGTTCGCGACTCTGCCGAGACCTTTCCGCCTCACCCTGAGCCGCCTCAATCCGCCCCAAACGACGTTCGGTCTCTCGGTTCCGCCGCAACTGCGACCAACCACCACCACCACCACCACCACCACCACCACCGTCGTCGTCGCCGCCGTCACTGTCGCCGCTGCCACTGTCGTCATCGTCGCTGTCGTCATCGTTGGTGTCGGGGTGGGTCTCGTTCAGGATCTCCTCGACCTGGGCACGCAGTCCAGCCAACGCTGCAACGCTGCGGTTCGCTCCTTTCGAGGCGGCCGCTTCAATCTTGGTGCCATCAAGGGCCACCCGACCCACATCGACCAGTCCCCGATCGGCACACGCCCTGAGCACCTGGACAAACAACGACTCGATCACATCGTCAATCAGCACCCGGAACCGGGCAATCGTCGAGTGATCCGGTGTCATTCCCCCACAGATCGCCTGATAGGCCACATCCCGACGGCAAGCCGATTCCAACTCCCGCGCCGAGCGTTTCCCCTCGCAATACCCGAACACCACCAACGTCAGCATCATCGTTGGATCAAACGCCGGACGACCCCCCTGACCCACATCGGCCCCATAGCGGGCATAAACCCCAGACAGATCAAGACTCTCAACCACCTCAATCACCGTCCACACCAACTCGTCGTCGGCCAACAACTCCCGATAAGACGTCGCCTTCAAAAACGACTGCTCACGATCCGGAACCAAAAACACAGAAGCCATACCCCCACTCTCACACCCACAAGAGAAGAACGCGAGCACCCCCACCAGGTATTGCGACACTTCCCGAAGGGGGGAAGGTGCCTGCGAGGCGTCCGCCAGGACGCCGATGGAGGTAGGGGGGCGCGTCGCGTGGGGTGGTTCCCGGCTAGAGGGGTCTGTTGCACCTAGGTGAACCACAACCTCGATACGGGGGCCACCTATAGCTGGCGCCCCCCTTCCCGCCCTGCGGGCGGTGCCCCTCCCCCCTCCGGGGGGAGCCACTAGGTGCGTTCGCTTTCGCGCCGTTTTGTCAGACGGGCTCTACGGATGCCAGGAATTTCGTGAACACGCCAAGCCATGCGTCGGTGGCGTCGAAGATGGGCCCGTGTCCAGATCCCTCGAACATCTCCGTTCGAACAGAGCCACCATTGGCTGCATACTCATCGAGCACGTAGTCGATCTGGTCGACCATCGGCTGCGGCGGGAACACATCGGTGCCCGGCCATCCGGGGACGGCGCCCATCTCACCGAGGGTGCCCATCTCGAAGAATGACTTGTTGCTAACGACCAGGTCGGCGGTGCCGTGGGTCCATAGAACCGGCGGCTTTTCGGCGATGCCGACGATGTCGTCCCATCGGCAGTACTTGCCCGATAGGGCGTTGAGGATGCCGGTGATGCCGGGCGCGACCATCGGCCAGGTTTCCGATGCTGTGAAGTCGCCGGGATAGCCGCCGTCGCCGATGTTCGACTTCAGGACCTCCTCTAGGAGCATGGACTCACGGTCCGGCTCAACCGTGTGGTCGGGGCTCCAGTAGAACCCTCGTATGACGCTGAGCGGCGAAAGGTCGCTATCGGTCGACCGGTCACCATTGCCGAGGCGTTCCACGAACTCAGGCGCGGCCGTGCCGGCGCCGGAACCGGCGAAGTCATCCGAGGTCGGTGTGCCGACCCGGTCTGTGGTGCCACCGAAGCCGAATGGGCTCACCGGGTCGATGAATGTGAGCGAAGCCACGGCGCCGGGATGGTCCACCGCGTAGTTGGCGATTGCGGCGCCGCCGGTCGACCAACCGACAAGATGGACCTTGCCGTCGACGCCGAGGTGCTCAACCAGGGCTCGGGTGTCGTCGGCCCAATCGCGCAGACCCCGGGTGGCGTCGATGGTCGCGGCTTCCGAGTCGCCAAAGCCGCGCATATCGGGAGCAATGAGGCGGTAGTCGCTGAGCGCGCCGAAGAGATGCTCGAAGAAGCGGCCACTGGCCAGATTGCCCTGGACAAACACGATGGGAGCTCCATCTGGGTTGCCACCTTCGATGTAATGGGTATCGAGACGCGACGTCTGAGCGCGGCGTGACGCTGTACCTGCCGGCAAATCCATGGACACTCCTTTCAGTTGATCAAACCGTAGTCGCGCATGTGTTCCGTCCGACGGAAGAGCGCGCCGGCAGCGCATGTGTCCACCCGAAGGGGGGAAGGTCCCTGCGAGGCGTCCGCCAGGACGCCGATGGAGGTAGGGGGGCGCGCCGCGGTGGGTGCGTCCCGGTGAAAGGGGCTGTCGCCGGAGGGGTAGCGGTGAGCTGGGGACTGGAGTCGCTTTGAGCGAGCGCCCCCATCGTCGCCTGTCGGCGACACTTCCCCCTCCGGGTGAAGACACTAGGTGCGCTCGCACGGGCGCCGCTTTGTTCGACCGGCTCGCGTTGGCCCCCTTCCCGCCCTTCGGGTGGTGCCCTTCGAGAAGGAACGCCGGAGGCGTTCCCAACTTGCCCTTCCGGCGCGCCCTAGTTACCATCCCGCTGCGCGCCAGGGCGACTCCGCTCTGCGCGTTCTGTTTGTCCAAAGAATTCCACCCCAGCGGCTGCTGCTGTGCCGCCGCTGCCCGAGACCAAACCCGTGAAGTACCCGAGGGGTACCGCTCACCAGGTGGTCGGACCGAGCTACGGCTCGCTGCGACTCCTGGACGGGGAACGAACCCACCGAAGTCAGGATCCGCAGTTGGCAGACGAGCACAGAATCAGAATTCGTCTCAAGGCCTACGACCACAGTGTTGTCGACGAATCGGCGCGCAAGATCGCTGAGACGGTGCTGCGCACCCAGGCCAAGATCAAAGGTCCGGTGCCGCTTCCGACCCGGGTCCATCGCTACACGGTCATCCGGGGCCCCCACGTTCACAAGACGAGCCGGGAGCACTTCGAGATGCGTATTCACAAGCGCCTCATCGATATCCTCGAGCCGACCCCCAAGACCGTCGATTCGCTGATGCGCCTCGATCTCCCCGCCGGAGTGGAAGTCGAGATCAAGACGTGAAAGCAATTCTGGGCGAGAAGCTCGGTATGACTCAGATCTTCAACGATGAGTCTCAGGCCATCCCGGTGACGGTCATCAAGGCCGGTCCCGTGAAGGTCACCCAGATCAAGCGCGTCGCCACCGACGGATACGACGCCATTCAGGTCGCGTTCAAGGAGTTGGCCCAGGTCAACGGCCCGCAGGCGGGTCATTTCGCCAAGGCGGGTATCGCTCCGGCCAAGCATCTCGTCGAGGTGCCGGTCGACGATATCGATACCTTCAACCTCGGCCAGGAGATCAGCGTCGGCGACCTCTTCACTGCCGGCCAGAAAGCCGACGTCACAGGCGTTTCCCGCGGCAAAGGTTTCGCCGGGGTCATGAAGCGGCACAACTTCAAAGGCCAGGGTGCCAGCCACGGAGCCCACAAGGTGCACCGGGCCCCCGGCGCCATCGGAGCCTGCGCGACTCCGGCTCGTGTCTTCAAGGGCAAGCGTATGCCGGGTCGTATGGGCAACGAGCGCACGACGGTTATGAACCTCGACATCGTCGAAGTCGACGACGAGCGCAACCTGCTGATGATCCGCGGGGCCGTGCCCGGTCCCAAGGGCGCCGTAGTACTGATCCGGGAGGCGGTGAAGGCCAATGGCTAAGTTGACCGCAGATCTCTACTCCGCCGACGGCGCCCAGCAGGGCACCGTTGAGCTCAACGAAGCCATCTTCGGCATCGAGCCGAACATGGCGGTGATGCACCAGGTGGTGACCGCCCAGCTGGCGGCTGCCCGCGCCGGTACCCACTCCACCAAGACTCGTTCCGAAGTACGCGGTGGTGGACGCAAGCCCTGGCGTCAGAAGGGCCTTGGCAGGGCCCGCCACGGTTCGATCCGCTCTCCGCAGTGGAGCGGTGGTGGCGTCGCCCACGGGCCCAAGCCGCGCGACTACTCGCAACGGACCCCCAAGAAGATGCGGCGCCTCGCCTTGCGCAGCGCTCTCTCGGATCGGGCCGCCAACGGCAAGATCAAGGTTGTCGAGACATTCGATATCTGGGAGAAGCCGAAGACGAAGAACGCTATCGCTCTTCTCGAAGCTATGGACGTCACCGGCAAGGTTCTGCTTCTCGCTGAAGATCACGAGCGGGTCGCCATCAAATCGTTCCGCAATCTCGGAGACGTCATCGCCTCCAACCTTGGCCAGGCGAACACTTATGACGTGCTCTGGGCCGAAACGATCATCATGAGCCGCGGCACGCTCGATCTCGGCCAGTCGGTTCCGCGCGGTACCGAAGAGCATGCCGCTCAGGCGGATGGTGCCGAGGTCGACTCTGCCGACTCGATTGATTCTCCCGAGTCGGCCGACTCTCCGGCAGCGGCCGCTTCTCTCGAGTCTGTTGATTCTCCCGAGTCTGTTGATTCTCCCGAGTCTGTCGATACGCCCGATGGAGGTGAGTCTTGAAGACGAAGAACCCCCGCGACGTGATTCTCGAACCGGTCGTGTCCGAGAAGTCCTACGACCTGATGCAGCTCAACACCTACACCTTTGTGGTGGACAAGCGGGCCAACAAGACCGAGATCAAGCAAGCCGTTGCCGAGATCTTCGACGTCCGGGTCGTTTCCGTGAACACCATGAACCGCAAGGGCAAGCGCAAGCGCACCGGCGCCAAGATCGGGCGCCGCAAAGACACCAAGCGAGCACTTGTCACGCTCGCCGTTGGCGACTCAATCGACATGTTCGAGGTCTGAAATGGCAGTAAAGAAGCCCAAACCAACTTCACCAGGACGTCGATTCCAGACGATCTCGGATTTCGAGACGGTCACCAAATCGACACCGGAGAAGAGTCTGCTCGCCAAGAAGAAGCGCTCATCGGGCCGCAACGTGCATGGCCGCATCACCTCGCGCCACCGCGGCGGTGGTCACAAGCAGCGCTACCGCATCATCGACTTCCGGCGCAACAAGGACCAGGTGCCAGCCAAGGTTGCTGCCATCGAGTACGACCCGAACCGCAACGCTCGGATTGCCCTCCTCCACTACGTGGACGGCGAGAAGCGCTACATACTCGCCCCGCTCAACGTGAAGCCCGGCGACATGTTGGAGAGCGGTTCCGGCGCCGAGATCCGGCCCGGCAATGCATTGCCGTTGCGCAACATCCCGACCGGAACGGTCATCCACGCCGTGGAATTGCGTCCCGGTGGGGGAGCCAAGATGGGTCGCGCTGCCGGCACGTCGATTCAGCTCATGTCGAAGGAGGGCAGCCTCGCACTGCTGCGCCTGCCTTCGGGTGAGATGCGCCGGGTTCCGCTCGACTGCCGGGCCACCATCGGCCAGGTGGGCAACCCGGACGCGGAGCTAGTGAAGATCGGCAAAGCCGGCCGCAACCGCTGGAAGGGCAAGCGCCCCCAATCGCGCGGTGTTGCCATGAACCCGGTCGACCACCCGCTCGGCGGTGGTGAGGGCCGGAGCTCCGGTGGGCGCCACCCGACAAGTCCATGGGGCAAGCCCGAGGGCCGTACCCGCAAGAAGAACAAAGCCAGCGACAAGTACATCGTGCGTCGCCGTACCAAGAAAGGTCGCCGCTGATGGCTGTTCGGCGAGTTACCCACGACGCATTGGCAGAACCTGCGGTTCTGCAGGTGCGTCGCCGTACAAAGAAGGGACGCCGTTAGAACATGGCACGTTCACTGAAGAAGGGCCCCTTCATCGACGAGCACTTGCTGGTGAAGGTCGAGCAGGCGGTCGCCAGCAAGGACAAGCGTGTTATCCGCACGTGGAGCCGGCGCTCGACGGTCATCCCCGAGATGGTCGGTCTTACGATTGCGGTCCACGACGGCCGCAAGCATGTGCCGGTCTACATCAGCGAATCGATGGTCGGACACAAACTTGGCGAGTTCGCGCCGACACGGACCTTCCGCGGCCACGCCGGCGAGAAGTCTGCGAGGCGCGGATGAGGAACGAGGCCACTGCCCGCTACATCCGCCAGTCGCCGTTCAAGGTACGGCGCGTGCTCGATCTCGTGCGCGGGCTGCCCGTTACCGAGGCGCGTGACGTGCTCAAGTTCACCAACCGCAAAGCGGCCGGCACGATCTTGAAGGTGCTCGACTCGGCCGTCGCCAACGCCGAGCACAACCAGGCCCTCGACGCCGAGGAGCTCTGGATATACGAAGCGTTCGCCGACGAAGGGCCGACCCTCAAGCGATTCCGTCCTCGGGCCCGGGGGCGGGCGACCGCAATCCACAAGCGCACCAGCCACATCACCGTGGTTGTGGCCGATGACGCCGAGTACGAAGACGAGGAGCAGTAGCAATGGGCCAGAAGATCCATCCATATGGCCTGCGCCTGGGCATTGTCACCGACTGGAAGTCGCGTTGGTACTCCGAGAAGGACTACGCCTCCCAGGTCAACGAGGATGCCGCCATCCGCAACTACCTCCGCTCGGAGCTGACTCGCGGCGCCATTTCCCGGATCGACATCGAGCGAATCGGCGACAAGAAAGTCCAGATCGATGTACACACGGCCCGGCCGGGCGTTGTTATCGGCCGGTCCGGCTCAGAGGCCGACCGGCTGCGCCGCGGCCTCGAGAAGCTCACGTCGCGCGTCGTCAAGTTCAACGTCATCGAGGTACAGAACGCCGAGACCGACGCCACGCTGCTCGCCCGCAGCGTTGCCGACCAGCTCGAAGGGCGGGTGTCCTTCCGGCGGGCGATGAAGCGAGCGGTTTCCACCGCCCTCAAGGCGGGTGCGGAAGGTGTTCGGATCCAAGCTTCAGGACGTCTCGGTGGGGCCGACATGGGCCGCCGCGAGTGGTACCTCGAGGGCCGGGTCCCGCTGCACACGCTGCGAGCCGACATCGACTACGGCCAAGCCACGGCCCGCACGATGGTTGGCGCCATCGGCGTCAAGGCGTGGGTCTACAAGGGCGATCTGGTTCCGTCCGTTTCGCGCTCGCGTGAGAAGATCGCCGCCGAGGCTCGCCTCGCGGCCGGCGGTCCCGCCGAGCGTCGTAGGTCGGTCAAGTCTCGCGCCGAAGCTGCTGCCGGCGATTCCGGCCGCCGACTCATCGAGGCCGGCGGTGGCAAGAGAATGGTCGAAGCCGGCGGAGGCAAGCGCCGCGAGGGCGGCCGCCGCCTCATCGAGGCCGGCGGAGGAAAGCGTCTCGATGCGGCTGCGGCGATGGACGACTTCACAGAAGAAGTGACCATCTCGAAAGAGCTGATCGACGACGCGACTGCTTCATCGGCCACGCCGGTGACGGCTCCGGAGGTCCCCGAGGCTGAGGTCATCGAGGCTGCCATCGAGGACGCGGCGCAGGACAGTGCGGAGGCGGTGAGTGAGGCTGCGACCGAGGTCTCGGAAGGTCCGGCGGTACCCGAGGAGGCGGATCCGACACCGGAAGCTGTTGCTGAGGTCGCCGGCGAGGCTCCCGCTGATGAACCTCCTGCCGAAGATGCGCCTGCTGAAGATGCGCCTGCCGAAGACGCGCTTGCCGAAGACGCCGCTGCCGAGTCGGGTGACGAGGAGTCCTAGATCATGTTGATGCCAAAGCGGACGAAGTACCGCAAGACCCACAAAGGCCGCATGACCGGCAAAGCCCAGCGGGGCAGCCGCGTCGCATTCGGCGAGTACGGCCTGCAGTCCATGGAACCCGGCTGGATCACCTCGCGGCAGATCGAGTCGGCCCGTATTGCGATGACCCGAGCGATCAAGCGTGGCGGCAAGGTCTGGATCACGATCTTTCCGGACAAGCCGATCACCGAGAAGCCGGCCGAGACCCGTATGGGCTCCGGCAAGGGCAACCCGGAATACTGGGTCGCCGTCGTGAAGCCGGGTCGAGTCATGTTCGAGATGTCGGGGGTCGACGAGGAACTGGCCCGAGAGGCCATGCGCCGTGCGAGCCACAAGCTGCCGGTACGTACCAAGTTTGTGAAGAGGGATGAAGGATGAAGGCCGTCGAACTGCGCAAGTTCTCCTACACGGAGCTTGGCGAGAAGCTGGACGAGGCGAAGGAAGAGCTTTTCAACCTGCGATTCCAGCTGGCGACCAATCAGCTCGACAACACAACGCGCCTGCGGGGCGTGCGGCGGGAGATCGCCCGCATCAAATCGGTTCGCCGTGAGCAAGAGCTCGAAGCGTATTACAGAGAACAGGAGCTGGGATGACTGACCGTGCGGCTCGCAAAGCGCGTGTTGGCGTCGTGATATCCGACGCTCGCGACAAGACCATCACCGTCGAGGTCTCCGACGTGACCCGTCACCCTCGCTACGGCAAGACCGTGCCGCGTCGCAAGAAGTACCACGCCCACGATGAAAAGAACGATGCCCGCATCGGCGACACCGTGCGGATTATCGAGACCCGACCCATTTCTAAGTCGAAGCGGTGGCGCGTTTCGGAGATTGTCGAGAGGGCTCGATGATCCAGCAGGAATCCCGCCTTCGGGTGGCCGACAACTCAGGTGCGCGCGAGGTGCTGTGTATCCGTGTCCTGGGCGGCTCCGGGCGTCGCTATGCCTCGCTCGGCGACGTCATTGTCGCCACCGTGAAGGACGCCAACCCCGGTGGTGCCGTCAAGAAGGGCGAGGTCGTCAAGGCCGTGGTGGTGCGGACCCGCAAGGAGAACCGACGCGGCGACGGCACCTACATCCGCTTCGACGACAACGCCTGCGTATTGATCAATGATCAACAGCAGCCCCGCGGCACGCGCATCTTCGGGCCGGTCGGCCGCGAACTGCGCGACAAGAAGTTCATGCGGATCGTCTCGCTCGCTCCGGAGGTGCTCTGATGAAGCTCAAAGTCGGAGACAGTGTGCGTGTGATCGCCGGCAAGGACAAGGGCACCGACTCCCGGATCGCCCGCGTCATCCGGAAGCGCAACCAGGTAATCGTCGAAGGGGTCGCGACGGCCAAGCGCCATCAGCGTCCCCAGGGCCAGACGATGCAAGGCGGCATCATCGACAAGGACATGCCGATCAATGCCAGCAACGTCATGATCCTGTGCCCGGACTGTGGCCCAACGAAGATCGGCGCCCGGTTCGACGAGCAGGGGCGCAAGTACCGAGTCTGTCGCAAATGTGGAGGTGACCTGTAGTGGAACCTCGTTTCAAGGCGAAGTACGACAGCGAGATTCGCGACAAACTGCAGAAGGATCTCGGCCTCGAGAACGTCATGCAGGTGCCCCGCCTCACGAAGATCGTGGTCAACATGGGCGTCGGCGATGTGACCCAGGACGGCAAGCTCATCGACGCCGCCATGGAGGACCTTCGCATCGTGACCGGCCAGCAGCCCCGGCTCAATCGGGCTCGCAAGTCGATCGCCAACTTCAAGCTTCGCGAGGACATGCCGATCGGCGCCCACGTAACGCTGCGCGGGGTCCGGATGTGGGAGTTCTTCGACCGACTCGTCACCCTGGCGATCCCGCGGATCAGGGACTTCCGAGGCCTCAACCCGAAAGGGTTCGACGGCCGGGGCAACTACAGCTTCGGCGTGACCGAGCAGCTTATTTTTCCAGAGATCGATTACGACAAAGTGGTCAAGGTACGGGGTATGGACATCACGTTCGTGACGACCGCCGTCGACGACGAGCAGGGCAAGGCCCTTCTCGCCGAGTTCGGCTTCCCGTTCCGGCAACAGGCAGGTGTTTAGTGGCGAAGAAATCGAAGATCGCAAAGAACGAACAGCGCAAGGTGCTCGTTGAGCGTTACGCAGAGAGGCGTGCCGAGCTGCTGGCGATCATCAAGGACCCCGAGGCGAACTACGACGCCAAGAGGGAGGCAAACGCCAAGCTCTCGAAGCTGCCGCGCGATTCCAGTGCCACCCGGTACCGCAACCGCTGCGGTGTCAGTGGCCGCCCTCGCGGGTATTTCCGCAAATTCGGTATGTCGAGGCTGGCGGTGCGCGAGCTTGCCCACAACGGCGAGCTCCCCGGAGTCAGAAAGAGTTCCTGGTAATGCACACTGATCCAATCGCTGACATGCTGACGCGGATTCGCAATGCCAACCAGGCGTTGCACCCCGAAGCCGTAATGCCGTCGTCAAAGCTCAAGGAGCAGATCGCTCGGATTCTCTCCGAAGAGGGCTACGTCGATGGCTATCAGGTCGCAGATGCCCGCGTCGGCAAGGCGCTTACAGTGCGTCTCCGCTACCAGAACGGCCGAGTCCGTGTTCTGAAAGGGATCCGACGCATTTCGAAGCCCGGCAACCGGGTATATCGGGGGGCCGCGGAAATCCCACGAGTCGCCGGAGGTATCGGCGTCTCGATCGTATCCACATCCGAAGGTCTCCTCACCGACCGCGAGGCGCGCAGGCGCAACGTCGGCGGCGAGGTGTTGTGCGAGGTTTGGTAGCCCATGAGTCGTGTCGGTAAGAACCCAATCGAGGTTCCCGGAGGTGTCGAAATCACCGTCAAGGGCAGCCACGTCGCGGTCAAGGGGCCCAAGGGCACCCTCGAGCGCACCTTCGACGAGCGCATCGGCGTGAGCGTCGACGACGGTGTCATCACTTTGACGCGGGTCGACGACGAGCGTGAGTCCCGGGCACTGCACGGGCTGAGCCGGGCGCTGCTCGCCAACATGGTCGAAGGCGTCGACAAGGGATACACCAAGGAACTGCAAGCTGTCGGCGTCGGCTACCGGGCCGCGCTCAAGGGCTCCACCATCGAGTTCCAGCTCGGTTTCTCGCACCCCGTGAGTGTCACGGCACCGGACGGAATCACATTCGAGGTACCGGAGCCAACCCGAATCGTCGTCACCGGTATCGACAAGCAGCTGGTTGGCCAGGTCGCTGCCGATATTCGCAAGATACGCCCGCCGGAGCCCTACAAGGGCAAGGGCCTGCGCTATCTGAACGAGCAGGTCCGGCGCAAAGCAGGTAAGGCAGGTATCACCCAATGAGGGGCTCACGCACCGAGGCGCGTCGCCGCCGCCACTTCAGGGTTCGCAAGAAGATCTTCGGGTCTGCTTCCCGGCCGCGGCTCGCCGTCTACCGCAGCAATCGTTACATATACGCTCAGGTCATCGACGACTCGAGTGGGCAAACACTCGTCGCCGCCTCCTCACGCGAGAAGGCCGTTGGCAAGTCGTTGACCGTGACCACTGCCGCCGAAGTCGGCAAGCTCGTTGGAGCCCGGGCCAAGGACGCAGGTATCAGCACCGTGGTCTTCGACCGTGGCGGCTACCCGTATCACGGCAGAGTGAAGGCATTGGCAGAGGCGGCCCGCGAAGAGGGCCTCGAGTTCTAGGCAGCCGGCGCTCGCCGCAGCACGAGATCAACAGGAGAACAAAACGGTGACAAACCGCAACAGAAGCGACAACAGAAAACGGGGCGATCGTAACGAGCCGCCCGAGTTCGACGAGCGCGTCATTGCGGTCAACCGCGTCGCCAAGGTCGTCAAGGGTGGCCGCCGATTCTCGTTCACGGCGCTCGTCGCCGTCGGCAACGGCAAGGGCAAGGTCGGCATCGGTTACGGCAAGGCCAAAGAGGTCCCGGCTGCCATCCAGAAGGGCATGGAGATCGCTCGCAAGAACCTCGACCACGTGCCGATGGCCGGCACCACGATCATCCACAAGGTGATCGGCGAGCAAGGAGCCTCCAAGGTCCTGCTCAAGCCGGCGGCGCCGGGCACCGGCGTCATCGCCGGCGGTGCCGTGCGGCAGATCCTCGAGGCCGCCGGGATCCGCGACGTCCTCGCCAAGTCCCTCGGCTCACCGACGCACATCAATGTCGCAAAAGCCACGATGAATGCTTTGATGGGCCAGATGCGGCCCGACGAGGTCGCCAAGGCCCGGGGCAAAAAGGCGGAGGAGATCTTCCCGCCCGCAATGCTGGCCGCGTACCGCTCGACCGAGCTGATGCGGACTGAAGTAGGAAAGCGTTAGTCACATGGCAAAGGCCAAGACCCTCAAGATCACACTCAGAAAGAGCACAATCGGTGAGAAGCCCAAGATCCGGGCCACCGTCGAGAGCCTGGGTTTGCGAAAGATCCGCCAGAGCGTTGAGCGGCCCGATTCGCCTTCGTTGCGCGGCATGATCTTTCACGCCAAGCACCTGTTGGAAGTCGAAGAGAACTGATGAAACTGCACCACCTGAAGCCGGCTGAAGGCTCCAAGAGCAAGAAGATACGCGTCGGCCGGGGCGAGGCCGGACGGCGTGGCAAGACTGCCGGGCGCGGCACCAAGGGTCAGAAGGCTCGCAGCAAGGTCCGGCCCGGGTTCGAGGGCGGCCAGATGCCCTTGCAGCGGCGCATTCCGAAGCTGAAGGGCTTCAAGAATCGCAACAAGCAGTACTACGCACTCGTCAATGTCGAGAAGCTTGCCGCATCGTTCGAAGCCGGCGCCACTGTTACTCCCGAGATCCTCCGTGAACGGGGGCTAGTGAAGAAGCGCGGCAAAGTGAAGGTGCTCGGCGAGGGCGCCATCGACCGACCGCTCACCGTGAGCGCCCATGCCTTCAGCCTGGGTGCCGTCGAGAAGATCAAGGCCGCCGGAGGCACCGTCGAGGTCGTGGAGTGAGCTCACCACTGTCGGCTCACTCCACGGTCTTGGGCGGCACCAACAACAAGTTGAGGGGTTGAACGCACATGCTGTCTGTGTTCCGCAACATGTTCCGCATCAAGGATCTTCGCAACAAGATCCTCTTCACGCTGTTCATCTTCGGCATCTATCGGCTCGGTACAGCAATCCCGGTTCCCGGGGTCGATCTCAATCGCGTCCAGGACTTCGCCGACCTCCAAACCCAGAGCGGTTTTGTGGGCATCCTCAACCTGTTTTCGGGCGGCGCGCTCGAGCAGATGTCGGTGTTTGCGCTCGGGATCATGCCGTACATCACGTCGTCGATCATCATGCAGCTTCTCGCCGTGGTCATTCCGCGGCTCCAAACGCTCCAGGATGAAGGCGAGGCGGGCCGCAAGGTCGTCACCCAGTGGACCCGCTACCTGACCGTCGGCCTGGCATTGCTGCAGTCGACCGGGTTCACGTTCCTGTTCCACAGCGGCAATTTCACCGGCGGCATCGACCTGATCCCCAACTACACGACGCAGCGGGTGCTCGTCATCGTGCTGACGATGACTGCGGGTACTGCGATGATCATGTGGCTCGGTGAGCTGATCACCCAGCGCGGCGTCGGCAACGGTATGTCGCTGATCATCTTCGTGAGCATCATCAGCCAGCTCCCGTCCCAGCTCGGCATCCTGTGGGCCAACTCGCAGGCCTACCAGTTCTGGGTCGTCGTCCTCGTGATGATCGCTCTCACGGTCGGGATCATCTTCGTCGACCAGGGTCAGCGACGGATCCCGATTCAGTTCTCGCGGCGGGTCCGCGGGCGCAAGGTCCTCGGCGGCCAGTCCACGTACATCCCGCTGAAGGTCAACATGGCCGGCGTCATCCCGGTGATCTTCGCCACGTCGATCATGTACTTCCCGGTGCTGGTGTCGTCCTCGCTGCCCTCGAGCGGATGGGGTCAGGCGGTGCGGGAGTTCATCGACAGAAACCTGTTGACCACCGGAAGCTCTGGCCAATTCTCGCCGAGCCTCGTCTACATCTTCATCCTGGGTCTCCTAGTGGTCTTCTTCACCTACTTCTATACGGCGATCCAGTTCGACCCGGAGCGCCAGGCGGAGACGATCCAGCGTCAGGGCGGGTTCATCCCCGGAATCCGGCCGGGCCGGGCGACGGTGCGCCATCTCGAGCACGTTCTCAGCCGCATCACGCTGCCCGGCTCGCTCTACCTGGCCCTGGTTGCCGTGCTGCCGTCTGTCATCGGTTGGTTCTGGAACATCCCCGTGGGGCTGTCCGGTGTTTCGATTCTCATCGTGGCCGGCGTGGCTCTCGAGACTATGAAGCAGATCGAGAGCCAGCTCATGATGCGAAACTATGAAGGGTTTCTCAGCTAGCGCTTCGAAAGCCAGTACTCAGTATTCAGTACTCAGTACTCAGTACGGGGCAGGACGTTGTTTGCAGTGAGAACTGAATTACTGGGCACTGAATAGCGAGGTATTGATGGGTAGGCGACTTCTGTTCCTGGGCCCTCCGGGCGCCGGCAAGGGGACTCAGGCCGAAATGTTGGCCCGCACGCTGGGCGTGCCGCACATCTCCACCGGGGCGATGCTGCGCGACAACGTCGAGCGCGGCACCGAACTCGGGATGAAGGCCCAGGCGATCATGGCCGCCGGCGATCTCGTGCCCGACGACCTGGTGGTTGCCATGGTCAAGGACCGCCTCGGCCAGGATGACGCGGCGTGTGGCTTCCTGCTCGATGGTTTCCCCCGCAACGTCGGCCAGGCCCGGGCCCTCGATGAGGCGCTCGGCGCAGGAGCCCTGGAACTGGCCCTGCTGGTGGAGGCGGACGAGGAGGAGCTGGTGGCTCGCCTGCTGCAGCGTGCCATCGAGGAAGGCCGTGAGGACGACAACGAGCAGACCATCCGCAACCGGCTGCAGGTCTACCGCGATGAGACCGAACCGCTTGTGGGCTACTACCCGGACAACGGCGTCATTGTTGTTGCGGTCGATGGAATGGGAACCGTTGACGAGGTGTTCAGTCGCATTGTGAAAGCACTGGCCACCAACTGATGAAGACCGATGCCCGCGTAGTCACCAGGAAGACCCCTGAAGACTTTGCGAAGATGACCGTGGCCGGCGCCTGTGTCGCCGCGATCCACGCCGCCACCCGCGAGGCCGCCCAGCCGGGGACGTCGCTGCGCGAGCTCGACGCGATTTCCGCCGAGATTCTGCGCGAGCGCGAATGCCGTTCGTCCTTCCTCGGGTATCACGGATTCCCGGCGACGATCTGCGCTTCGCCCAACGAGGTCATCGTGCACGGTATTCCCAGTGACTACCGCTTGCGCGAAGGCGACATCATCTCAATCGATGCCGGCGCCATTTACGAAGGGTGGCACGGCGATGCGGCGTACACGGTGGCAGTCGGCGCCGTGCCGGACGAGGTGGCGAAGCTGCTCGAGGTGACCGAGCGGGCGCTGTGGAACGGTATTGCCCAATCGCGGCACGGCAAGCGGCTCGGTGATATCGGCCATGCTGTCGAGGCGACGGCCCGGCCCCACGGCTACGGAGTGGTCCGCGATTACATCGGCCACGGCATCGGCCGCCAGATGCATGAAGCCCCCAACGTTCCCAACTACGGCACGCCCGGCAAGGGATTCAAACTCAAGGCCGGGATGGCGATTGCCATCGAGCCGATGTTCAACCTGGGCACCCAGGAGTCGTCCGTTCTCGAGGACGGCTGGACCGTGGTCACCCAGGACGGCAAACTCTCGGCGCACTTTGAGCACACGGTGGCTATCACTACGGAAGGCCCCAAGGTGCTCACCCTGCCCGAACCCAAACTCGTAGACGAACTCGACCAGGTGGATGTGTAGGAAGGCGACCCGTTTTGGCGTCAGACAGCGGAACATGTTCCGCT
>CAMYIJ010000002.1:3163-115665 GCA_947258375.1 uncultured Acidimicrobiaceae bacterium | reverse complement strand
GTTCCGCTGTCTGACGCCAAAACCTTGTCGTTCAGGCTAGGCACTCCGCTGTCGGTAGTGGTACTCATAGGCCGTCGCGAAACCGGCGCTGCGGTACAGAGCGAGGGCTGCGTCGTTGTCGTCCATCACCTGGAGCACCGCATGCGATCCGCCCGCTGCTCGCCCGTTCGCCATGAGGGTTTCGAGGATGGTGCGGGCATAGCCGCGGTTTCGGGCATCTTGTGCCGTATTCATGTTGTAGATCGTCGTGTAGCCGTCCAGGTCGATGGCGACGCCGATGGCGGCAACGCGGCCGTGACTGTCGATCGAAGCGAAGCTCGAAGTGCCGCCGCTCGCGAGCAACTGATCCCGTAGCTTGTGGATTGCCGCGTCGTCTGCCGCGCTCAGGTAGTCGATCGTACGCAGCCACTCGTCGGAGGGGACGGCACCAATTGTGACCGCCGGATGTGTCTTCTGGTCGGTGATGGCGGCGGTCATCACGAAGGTCGCGCCGGAGTAGACGTACCCGCGACCTGCCAGCTCGCCGTCGAGCGACGGGTCGGCCAGTTCCGTGAGCCGAAATGTCGCCGCAGCACCACGATCGGCGAACCACCGCTCGCAATAGGCAATCTTCTCGGGGAGGGGATAGGTCGACGGGCCCAACGCGTTCACCGAATTGGCTCGCCGGGAACCGCCATTAGACCAGCGCAGAACCCAAGCGTCGTAGCGATCCTGGTCCAGAGCCGGCAGTGTGCGGAAAGACAGCTCCTCGAGCATCTGAGTCGTTACTGCCATGGTCGAACAGATTACGCCGTCTGATTTGGCCTTTTGGCCGGATTCCGCGTACAATTCCCGCCGGCTCCGAAGGAGCCGCTGCTTTCCTGCGCGCTCGGGCGCTGTGGACACGCCTTCGTGCATGGCTGCGTTGCTCTGTGCGGGAGAGTGGGAAGGTCATCAGGTCACCGCAGGGCTTGCGGCGACCGTCCCACGCTTCTAGCCGTGTCTCGGCTGGCTGCGTCGGTATCTACACAGGACAAGAACGTGAAAGTCTCTGCTTCAGCGAAGAAGATGTGCGACAAGTGCCGGGTTATTCGGCGCCACGGCCGCGTGTGGGTGATCTGCCCGAATCCGCGACACAAGCAACGACAGGGGTAACTGGACAAAATGGCACGAATCGCCGGAACAGACCTCCCCCGTGAGAAGCGGGTCGAGATCGGACTGACCTACATCTTTGGGGTCGGTCGCACGACGTCACAGAATCTGCTCACGCAGCTCGAGATCAACCCCGACACAAAGGTCCGTGATCTGACGGATTCCGAGGTCGTCAAGATCCGGCAATTCATCGACGGCAACCTCACTGTCGAGGGCGATTTGCGGCGCGACATCGCCCAGAACATCAAGCGCAAGATGGAAATCGGCTCATATCAGGGCCTGCGCCATCGCCGGGGACTCCCGGTGCGGGGCCAGCGCACCCATACAAACGCACGTACGCGCAAGGGTCGGCGGATGCCGGTCGCCGGTAAGAAGAAGGTCACGAAGTAGTGGTAGACGAACAACAGCCGGCGACACCCGCCGAAGAAGCTCCGCCGGCCGTTCCGGCGGTCGAGGCCCCGGCACCCGCTCCGGAGGTTCCCGCCGCGGCACCACCCGCGGAGGCACCGCCCGCCGCGACGCCGCCCACTCCCGCTCCCGAAGCCGCCGCGGCCCCGAGCGACGACGCGGCTGCGGCCGCCGCCCCAGTGCCCGGCAGGCGCCGCCGCGGCAAGCGCAACGTTCCGCACGGGCAGGCCCACATCAAGGCCAGCTTCAACAACACCATCATCACGATCACCGACCAGAACGGCGCAGTCGTCACCTGGAGTTCCGGTGGCAGCGTCGGCTTCAAGGGTTCGCGCAAGTCAACCCCCTATGCCGCTCAGGTGGCCGCCGAACTGGCCGCCCGCAAGGCCGGCGAGCTCGGGGTTCGCAAGCTCGACGTGATCATCAGCGGTTCCGGCTCCGGCCGCGACACCGCGGTGCGCACTCTGCAGAACATGGGCATCGAGGTCACCGGAGTTCGTGACGTGACTCCGATTCCGCACAACGGTTGCCGCCCCAAGAAGCGGAAACGCGGCTAGGGGAGAGATAGAGATATGGCTCGCTACACAGGACCACGCACCCGCCGCAGCCGTCGCGTACGGCAGCTTCTCGATGAGAACAAGGCGAAGTACTTCGACCGGCGCCCCTACCCACCGGGTGAGCACGGCCGCGGCCGCATCCGCGAGTCGCAGTACCAGGTGCAGCTGCTCGAGAAGCAGAAGCTCCGCTTCATCTACGGCGTTCTCGAGAAGCAGTTCCGCCGCTACTACAAGGAAGCTGCGCGACAGAAGGGCATCACCGGTGAAAACCTGATGCGCATTCTCGAGAGCCGTCTCGACAACGTCGTCTACCGCTCCGGCCTCGCCGCCACCCGGCCCCAGGCCCGGCAGTTGGTGAACCACGGTCACTTCCGTGTCAACGGCGGCAAGGTCGATATCCCTTCCTATCAGGTCAGCCAGGGCGACGTCATCACGCTCAAGGAGCGCAGCAAGGATGTCTTCCCGGTGCTCCACGCGACCGACACGATCGACCGCGTGACCCCGGAGTGGCTCGACGTCAATGTTGACGAGCGCAAAGTGAGCGTGGAGACGTTGCCTTCACGTCAGCAGATCGACACCGACGTCCAGGAACAGCTCATCGTCGAGCTGTACTCCAAGTAGATCAACCAAGTAACCAATCTCGTCCAGTAGAGGAGCGCAAGTGCTCATCGTTCAGCGCCCAGAAATCCAAGAAGATCCGATTGGTGAGAATCGGTCACGCTTCATTGTCGACCCGCTCGAGCCGGGTTTCGGCTACACGCTTGGTAACACCCTGCGGCGGACGCTGCTGTCCCGAATCCCAGGAGCGGCCATCACTTCGGTGCGTATCGATGGCGTCCAACATGAGTTCGCCACCATGGACGGCATCGTCGAGGACGTCGTCGACCTGATTCTCAACCTCAAGCAGGTTGTGCTGCGGATCGACTCGGAAGAGCCGCAGACGCTCTACCTCTCGGCCAAGGGCAAGCAGGATCTCACGGCCGGCGACCTCAAGGTACCAGCCGGGGTCGAGGTTGTTGATCCTGATACTCACCTCGCCACCCTGTCGTCATCGGGGCGGATCGAGGCCGAGATCACGGTCGAGCGTGGTGTCGGTTACCGCAGCGCCGACCGCAACAAGAAGAGTGACACGATCGGTGTCATTCCGATCGATGCCATCTTCTCGCCGCTACGCAATGTGGCATACAAAGTCGAGAGCACCCAGGTCGGCCAGATGACCAACTTCGACAAGCTCATTCTGGACGTCGAGACCGACGGTTCACTGGCGCCCAGCGAGGCGATGTCTTCTGCCGGCAAGACGCTTCGCGAGCTGCTCGGCCTGTTCGCCGACGTGGCGGACGGTATCGGCCTCGAATTGGGCGACGTTGTCGCCGCCGAGTCCACCTCGCCCGACCTCGACCTGCCGATCGAGGCCCTGGATCTTTCCGAGCGGCCGCGCAACTGCTTGCGCCGTGCCCAGGTCCACACAGTCGGCGAACTCGTCGAGAAGACCGAGGAAGAGTTGCTCAACATCACCAACTTCGGCCAGAAGAGCCTCGAAGAGGTTGCCGCCAAGTTGGATGAGCTGGGCCTGTCGCTGCGGTCGTCCGCAGATGCCGAGAGTGGAGCTGCCTGATGCCGACTCCTAGGAAGGGCCCTCGCCTCGGCGGGAGCCCATCTCACCAGCGCAAGATACTCTCCAACCTGGCGGCGTCGTTGATCGCCGAGGAGCGCGTCACGACGACGGCCGCCCGCGCCAAGGTGTTGCGTCCCTACGTGGAGAAGATCATCACGAAAGCGCGCCGGGGGGACTTGCACTCCCGCCGCCTGGTGCTGCGCAAGATCACGAACAACGACGTGGTGACCAAGCTGTTTGATGAGGTCGGCCCTCGCTACGAGGACCGTCCCGGCGGTTACACCCGCATCGTCAAGCTCGGCCCCCGGCGCGGTGACGGCGCCGAGATGGCGCTCATCGAGCTGGTATAGGTCATACGCTGACCGACCTCGACGGCCGCCTGTTGCGGCTTCGCGAACAGCTCGCCGAGTACATTCCTCCTGTGGAAGAGTCTCGGGCCCACACCCTCATGCGAGACCTGTTGGGCGTTTCCGATGAGCCGCTCTCACGGAATCAGTTCGATCCGGGCCACTTCACGGTGGGTGCCTTTGTCCTGGCCGAAGCTCACATCCTGATGGTTCATCACCGGCGTCTTGACGTGTGGCTGGAACCCGGCGGCCACATCGATGCCGAGGATGACACGCTGGAGGGTGCCGCGGAGCGCGAACTACTCGAGGAGACCGGAGTCACCGCCCGTCTCGTCGATCACGGCATCTTCGACCTGGACGTTCATGCCATCCCTGCGGCGAAGGGGGAGCCGCCGCATTCCCACTTCAACGTCGGCTACCTGTTCACGGCCGAGATGGTTGAGCCGATTGCCGCTCCAGAGGTTCGCGCCGCCGCCTGGGCGCCTCTCGCCGGCATTGCCGAGTTCACACAGGACCGGGCGATACTCCGCGCCGCCGCCAAGATGCAGTTGTTGTAGGAGCCGGCCCCCTGCGCTAGCGCCTGTAGATCGTCACGTCGCCGTCCTCGGTGCGCATGAGGATGGCGGAGGCGGCGCCACTGTCTTCGCCCACCTTGATGTCGACCCCACCGGATCCCGTCGAGGCGTCAACGTTGTAGTCGTCGTCGGGCACCTGCGCCGTCACGTCACCTGAGCCGGAGACGACTGCGAGGCTGCTGAAGCCCTCGGTCAGGGTCACGTCGAGATCGCCGTCTCCCGTGCGAAATGATGCGTCTGTGGCCACGAGGCGGGCCCCGAGGACATCCCCTCGCTCGATGTCGATGCCGATCGGCCCCGTGATGCCGTTGAGAGATACGGTGCGGGCCGCGCCGCGGATCTCGAGTCGGGAGTTCATATCGACGACTGCGATCGCACCGTCCGTCGTGGAGATCGTCACATCCGCGGTGCCGGCGACTGCAATGTTGAGGTTTACCTCGCAGTCGGTTCGATCGCCGCATCCATCGTCGATGACAAGGTTTGTGCCCTCCAGAGCAGCGCTCCAGGCCGGCTCCTCACCCGACGCCGAGATCTCGGCGGTGACGGTGGCGCCCGAGTCAGCCGCATTCACCGTGACGTTGCCTGTTCCGCTTGTGATGGTGACCGATTCCGGCGTCTCGGGAATCTCCTGCTCGGCGGTGCTCGCCGTCGAACAGGCAGCTGCGAGAACTGTGAGAACCACGGTCAGGAATATCAGTCGGCGACGTGTCACTTTGCTGCTCCATACGGATCTGGGTGGCCGGTGCGACTTCAGACTAGGCGAACGTGGGTGAATCCCCACCTTCGTTCTATGCTCCTGGGGCGTAAAGCCGCAACCCGTCATTCCGTTCTCGTCAGGAGTGTTTGTACCAGTGGGTGAAGCCCTGAAACGCCTCTTGCAGACAGTACGCCTAGAACGCGACGCGTTCGTTTGGATGGACTTCAATGATCGAGCGACCGCCGACGGCTTGATCTTCGTTGTGGCCACCCGGTTCCTCATCCTGCTCGGGGAGGGCTGGACGATCCGTGGCCTGAGTACCACGCTCTTCGGCATCGAGGTTCTCATCGCCGCGATGCTCAATGCCCTCATCTTCTGGCTGGTCTACTCGGGCGTCGTCTTTGCGGTCACGAAGTTCCTGTTGAACGGCTCGGGGGCCTACGCGACCTATCTACGAATCACCGGATTCGCCTATCCGACGCTTCTGCTCTACGTCTTCACGATCCGGCTCGGAATCACCCTGACCGCAGCCTTCGTCCTGGGGAGTGCGTGGTTGCTGGTGATAGTCACCCGCGGCGTGATCTACGAGGGCGATGTGCCGATGGAAAAAGCCGCGTTCGCGGCGGGCGCCGGATTGGCAGGGTGGATCATCCTCTCGGCCATCCTCAAGCGCGGAATGATCTAATGGTCCACTCTCTGGTCCGGTAGCCGGCTGTGGGCAATTACCGGCTCGACCTTGCGTATCTCGGCACCGGCTTTCACGGTTACGCATCTCAGCCCAATGTGCGCACCGTTCAGGGTGAGCTCGAAGCGGCGCTGGAGCGAGTGATCGGCCCTGTCGATACCGTGGTGGCGGGCCGCACCGACAAGGGGGTGCATGCGACGGCTCAGGTGGTGAGCTTCCACACCGAGCACGCCATCGACTGCCCCAGGCTGGCGCGGTCCTTGAACACCCAGCTCGCTCCGGCAGTCGCCGTCCTCGCGCTCGCCGCGGCACCCGACGACTTCCATGCCCGCTTCTCGGCGACCGGTCGGGCATACCGCTACCGCGTGCTCAACCGGGAGGCGCCCGACCCGTTTCTCGCGGCGACGACGTATCACTACCGAACGCCGCTCGAGCTCGGTGCGATGCAGGAAGCCGGGCAGGCGCTGGTCGGCACCCATGACTTCGTGTCGTTCTGTCGGGCCGCTCCCGGCAGGAGCACAATGCGGGAGCTGCGGGCGGTCCAATGGGATGAGCATCCCAACGGCGTGAAGGAGTTGTACGTCGCCGCCAGCTCCTTCTGCCATCAGATGGTGCGCTCGATCGTTGCGGTTTCCCTGGATATCGGTCGCGGCAAGCTGGCTGCCGGCGCCATGGCCGAAATCCTGGCGGCGCGCGACCGCGAAACGGGCTGTGGGGCAGCTCCGCCCCACGGGCTGACTCTGGTCGCCGTCGAGTATTGAGTTGGATCTCCAACGAGGTAACTTCGGCCTATGACTTCACTGTTGATCAGGAACGCTGCGGTGCTGGCCACCATGGATGGCTCTTTCGCCGAGATCGACGACGGGGGACTGTTCGCCGTTGATGGGATGATCCAAAAGGTCGGGGCCACGGATTCACTGCCGGTCGAGGCAGATGTTGTGCTCGACCTGGCGGGGCACGTCGTGTTTCCCGGGCTGATCAACACCCACCATCACCTCTATCAGACACTGACCCGGGCGCTGCCGGGCGCTCAGGATGCCGGGCTGTTCGACTGGTTGCAGACGCTGTATCCGATCTGGGCCCGGCTGACGCCGGAGCACATCGCCGCATCCACGCGGACGGGTCTGGCGGAACTGGCGCTGAGCGGATGTACGACGGTTGCCGACCATCTGTACTTGTTTCCCAACGGATCGCGCCTCGATGACGAGATCGAAGCGGCCGGCGACATTGGGTTGCGGTTGCACGCCTCGCGGGGCTCGATGAGCCGCGGAGAAAGCGATGGGGGTCTGCCGCCGGACAGCGTGGTGCAGGACGAGGCGACCATCCTCGAGGACACTGCCCGGGTCGCCGCCGCCTACCACGATGCCGGCGCCGGCGCGATGGTCAGGGTCGTCGTAGCTCCCTGTTCGCCCTTCTCGGTGAGCACAGAATTGATGGCCCAATCGGCCGAGCTGGCCCGTGAGCTCGGGCTCCACATGCACACTCATCTCGCCGAGACGATGGATGAGGAGGACTACTGCCTCGAGGTCTACGGCAAGCGACCGCTCGATTTGGCCGTGGATCTCGGCTGGGAAGGCCCCGACGTGTGGTTCGCCCACTCGATCTTCATGAACGATGACGAGGTCGCCGCCATGGGCCGCGCCGGCACGGGAATGGCGCACTGCCCAAGCTCGAACATGCGGCTCGCCTCGGGAATCGCCCCTGTGCGCGGCTACCTCGCGGCCGGAGTTTCCGTCGGCCTCGGTGTGGACGGCTCGGCCTCAAATGACGGCAACCACATGCTCGGCGAGGCCCGCCAGGCGATGCTGTTGGCGCGCCTCGACGCGGCTCCCTCGATCAGCGGTGGTCCCCTCCTCACGGCCCGCGAGGCGCTGCGGATTGCCACCAGGGGAGGGGCGGCGGTCTTGGGCCGTGAGGACCTTGGGTCGCTGGAACCCGGCAAAGCCGCCGACTTCTGCGCCGTCTCGCTCGATCGCCTCGAATACGCCGGCGCCCAGACCGATCCGGTCGCAGCTCTGTTGTTCGCCGCCCCGACACGAGTGGACTACACCTACGTCCACGGTCGTCCCGTCGTCCACCAGGGCGAACTGGTCACAGCCGATGTAGCCGAGCTGGTCGCGGACCACAACCGCCTGGCTGCCGAGCTGGTCGAAGCCTGAGCGATCGTGGCGAGCCCTCTCTCGAGCACCCCTGACACCCCAGGCAGCGCGGTACCGGATACCGAGTACTGGATACTGAGTACTGGATACTGAGTACTGGTATCCGATTTCCCCACAGAGCCGCCGGTGGTCTACAATCACGTTCGCACCCCGCGACTGCGGGGTATCTCTTGTGTCCACCTCAGCTGCCCGGTATGGGCTCCTGATGAAAAGGCCCCCAATGAAGGCAAAGCTGCAAAAGACGTTCACGCCCACACCGGCGGATATCAAGCGCGAGTGGTTCGTCGTCGACGCCACCGACCAGACGCTGGGCCGGCTGGCCTCCGATGTGGCCAATATCCTGCGCGGCAAGCACAAGCCGACCTACGCCCCCCATATGGACGGTGGCGATTTCGTTGTGATCATCAACGCCGAGAAAGTGGCGGTGACGGGCAACAAGGCAGTGCAGAAGCTCTACTACCGCCACTCCGGCTACCCGGGAGGCCTTTCGGAACTGTCCTTCGAGCAGATGCAGGAGCGCTATCCGGAGCGGATCATCGAAGGTGCCGTCCGCGGCATGATTCCCAAGAACCGCCTCGGTCGCCAGATCCTCACCAAGCTGAAGGTCTACGCCGGAAGCGACCACCCACATGCCGCCCAGAATCCCCAACCCCTCGAGATCGGAAAGAAGGTCGAAGCCTGATGCCCAAGCCGCTCGTGCAATCGACCGGACGTCGCAAGAGCTCCATCGCTCGGGTGCGCCTCTATGACGGCACCGGTTCGTTCACCCTGAACAATCGTTCCCTGGAGTCGTACTTCCCGCAGCCGGCGCTGCGGATGCGCGTGATTGGGCCGCTCAAGGCTGCTGATGCCGAAGGCCGCTACGACGTCCACGCTCAGCTCGAAGGTGGCGGGTTCACCGGCCAGAGTGATGCCCTGCGCCTCGGCATCGCCCGGGCTCTCATCGAGCTCGACCCTGAATTGCGTCCCGCCTTGAAGAAGGAAGGCATGCTCACCCGGGACTCGCGTCGGGTCGAGCGCAAGAAGTACGGACTGCGCAAGGCGCGCCGTGCTCCCCAGTTCACCAAGCGGTGAGAGTGGCTCCCTCGTCCGGGGGCAGCAGGTAATGGTTGACCGGACCCTCTTTGGCACGGATGGCGTGCGCGGTCGCGCCAACTTCGATCTGACCCCCGAGATCGCTTTCGGTTTGGCGGCCGCGGCCGGCGAGGAGGGTGACGGCCCGGTCGTCATCGGACGCGACACGCGCCGCTCGGGCCCCATGCTTGCGGCCGCATTGCAGTCGGGGTTCAACTCCGTCGGAGTCGATACCGTCGATCTCGGGATCATCCCGGTCGGCGCTGTGTCCCGGCTGACCCGCGACACCGGGGCCATGTTCGGTGTGATGATCAGCGCGTCGCACAACCCGGCCGAGGACAACGGGATCAAGTTCTTCGGACGTGACGGCTCGAAGCTGTCGGACGAGCGCGAAGCAGCCCTCGAACAGCGCTTCCACCTGGGAGAGCCGTGGGAGAGACCTGACGGCCCCCTGGTCGGCATGCACACGACCATGACCGACTCCCTCGACCGCTATGTCGACTACCTCATGGGGATGCGCCAGTACTCGTTGCGTGGGATCGACCTCGTTCTCGACTGCGCCAACGGTGCCGCGTTCCGCGCCGCTCCGCGGTTGTTCGAAGCCGCCGGAGCGGGCGTCGACGTGATCCACGCCGATCCGGACGGGATGAACATCAATGACGCCAGCGGCGCCACCGATGTCGCCAGCCTCGCCGAGGCGACCAAGGGGCGGATCGGGTTCGCGTTCGATGGTGACGCCGACAGGCTCATCGCAGTCGACGAGGATGGCCGGACCGTCAACGGGGATGCGCTGCTCGCCATCCTGGCGAACCACCTCAAGGACCAGGGTCGACTGAAAAAGGATCTTGTCGTCGCCACCGTCATGTCGAACCTCGGCTTCCACAAGGCAATGAAGGAGATCGGGGTCACCGTCGTCGAGACCGCCGTCGGCGATCGCTACGTGCTCGAGCAGATGCGAGCATCCCGAGCCGTCCTCGGCGGCGAGCAGTCCGGTCACATCATCCTGGAAGACAGGGCGACAGGCGACGGGGTGCGCTCGGCGCATCGGATAGCCGAGGTTGTCGCCGCCACCGGGCGGGAGCTCCGGGATCTGCGGACGATCATGAACGACTACCCGCAAATCCTCGTCAACGTGCCGGTGCGCGATCGGGAGCAGCTGCCAACGGCGGCTGTCGTGTGGTCGGCGGTCAAAGCCGCGGAGAAGCGCCTGGGCGACCGGGGCCGCGTGCTCGTGCGCGCCTCCGGAACCGAGCAGCTGGTGCGAGTGATGGCAGAGGCGGAGACCCAATCGATGGCGGAGGACGTCGTCGCCGATCTGGTTCGGCTCGTCGAAGCCAATCTCGGATAGGCCACTTATTCCTGCGGCCGAGTACGCTTGGCTGAACAATTGAAGCTGCGATCGGAACACCTGAAGCACCAGCCCTCACTTCCGTGAGGTGACGAGGAAGAGGGATGTTCGATTTGTCGGTGGGTGCCCTCTCGGCCGTCCACGGCCGTAACGGGATGAGTTAAAACCCGGGAGCGATCCTGGGGCCAAAGCCATCTCGACGTGGAGCTAGCCCCGTGAGCGGGGCATGCGAACCTCCGATCGCCCGGCAGAGGAGGTTTCGCGCGTGTGCGGAATCATGGGCTACGTCGGCCCCAATCAAGCCGCGCCCGTCCTACTGGACGGTCTGCGGCGTCTGGAGTATCGCGGATACGACTCGGCGGGCATCGCCGTACTCGGATCGACGATCGAGGTCCGCAAGGCTGAGGGCAAAGTCGGCCGGCTGATCGACCTCACCGAGGCGTCACCGCTCGACGGCAGCGTCGGTATCGGCCACACCCGGTGGGCGACCCACGGCGCGCCGAGCGACCTGAACGCCCATCCGCACAGCGATCCCAGCGGTGCATTCGTCGTGGTGCACAACGGCATCATCGAAAACTTCTACGACTTGCGGGATCGCCTGATCGCGGACGGTCACGAGTTCGTCTCGGAGACCGACACCGAAATCCTCGCCCACCTCGTTGCCGAGGCCTATGACGGTGATCTGGCAGGAGCGGTCCGGCGGGCGGTGAGCCAAGCCGAAGGCGCCTACGCCCTGGTCGTCATGACGGTGCACGAACCCGGCAAGATCGTCGCAGTGCGCCGTATCAGCCCTCTGGTCGTGGGCCTCGGCGATGGGGAGACATTCCTGGCCTCCGACATTCCCGCGGTGCTCCATCGCACGCGCGACTTCCTGATCGTCGAAGACGGCGAATTGGTGATCGTCGATAGCGAAGGGGCCACGATCGAGACGATTGAGGGAGTCACGGTCGAGCGGGACCGTCTCCACGTCGATTGGGACTCCGAGATGGCCGAGAAGGGCGGCTACGACCACTTCATGCTCAAGGAGATCCATGAGCAACCTGCGGTGGTCACCGAGACACTGGCGGGCCGGCTCGAGGAGGACGGCTCGGCATGGCTCGACAATGTGCACTTCGACGACGCTTTTGCCCGCAACCTGCGCCGGATCTGGATCACTGCCTGCGGGACGGCGTACAACGCCGGGATGGTGGGTTCGGAGGTCTTTCGCCGCTTGCTGCGAATGCCGACATCGGTGGAGTACGCCCACGAGATGCGATATGCCGATCCCCTTGTCGCTGAAGGCGACCTAGTGATCGCCATCAGCCAATCTGGCGAGACCGCCGACACCCTGGCCGCTGCCCGGCTCGCCAAGGAGCGCGGTGCCCGCCTGCTGGCGCTCACCAACGTGGTCGGCTCCACGCTGGCCCGAGAGGCGGACGACATCCTCTACACCCGGGCCGGTCCGGAGATATCGGTGGCTTCCACCAAGGCCTATATGGCGATGCTCATCGGTCAGTACCTCCTGGCACTGCGGATCGGAGCCGCCCGCGGCCTTGCCGACCCCGACCTGGCGTCGCGCGTCATCCACGGCCTACACGCTCTGCCTGCGGCTCTCGAATCGGTGATGCACCGTGAGGCTGAGGTTGCCGAGGCCGCTAAGAGGATTGCCGAAGCCGACGACGTGTACTTCATCGGCCGCGGCCTCGACTACGCCATTGCGGTCGAAGGCTCGTTGAAGCTGAAGGAGATCTCGTACGTTCACTCGGAGGCGATGCCTGCAGGTGAGTTGAAACACGGCACGCTGGCCCTGATCACGGAGGGGATTCCCGTGGTTGTCGTCCTCACCCAGGAGGCGCTGTATGACAAGACGGTCTCGGCCATTCAGGAGGTCAAGGCGCGCGGTGGCGACATCATTGCGGTGGCCTACGACGACGACGATCGTATCGCCCGCTTCGCCGACACCGTGCTGCGGATCCCGCGCAGCGACGATCTGCTGGGACCGGTGAGCGGCGTCGTCCCACTTCAGCTGCTGGCTTACCACGTCGCCAAGATCCGCGGCAACGACATCGATCAACCCCGGAACCTGGCCAAGAGCGTCACGGTGGAGTAACTCCGATTCTGGCGTCGCAGACCGCCATATGTTCCGGGCTCTGACGCAAGAATCGTATATTCCCGTAGTCTGGATCGATGGACATCGTCGGACTCGGCATCGACCTGGCGGAAATCGACCGGGTGCGTCACCTGCTCAACAAGTACGGCGACGCGTTCAAGCGGCGCTGCTTCACCGACCACGAGTGGGAGTACGCCCACCGCTATGCCGATCCATCCGGGCGGCTGGCGGCCCGTTTCGCCGGCAAGGAAGCGGTGATGAAGAGCCTGGGCACCGGGTGGCGGCGGTTGCGCTGGACGGATATCGAGGTCACCGGTGGAGGCGCCCCGCGGGTGAACCTGTCGGGCACGGCGCTTGCCCGCGCCGAGAGTCTGGGAGTGACAAAGGTGCTCATCACGATCACCCACACCGACGACTCGGCCCTGGTGATGGCGATGTCCACGAAGGCGTGAGCTGTCGTATGTGCGCTCGGAGGCCTGCCTGAGCTAATTTTCTGACCGATGAAGCCGGTCGTCAGTTCCGATCAGTCGAAGCAACAGGATGCCGCCTATGACGGGGACCTCGGTGCGGTGATGGAGCGGGCCGGCTTTGCCGTCGCTCGCCAAGCGTCGGCCCTGGGGGGGACCTATGGATCCCGGGTGGCCGTTCTGGCCGGTACGGGCAACAACGGCGGTGATGGGTACGTAGCCGCTCGCCACCTCGCCAGGCGGGGCGCCCGGGTGACGGTCATGGCGCTCGGCGAGCCCCGTACCGTGGAAGCAGCCGCCGCCCATCTCGCCTGGCGGGCCTCCGGTGGGGAGGTGGGCCGGTTGGGCGACCCGGTTGTGGCGAACCTGCTGATCGATGCCGTATTCGGAGTCGGCTTCCACGGCGATCTTCCCGGCGACATGTCGGCCTGGACCGGCCATCCCGCGCCCGTCGTTGCCGTCGACGTGCCATCCGGTCTCGATGCCACTACCGGTGATGCCGCGGCAGGCACGCTGCCGGCAACGGTCACGGTGGCGTTGAGCAACTACAAGCTGGGCCACTTCCTCGGGGACGGGCCCGACATGGTGGGTGATCTTGCTCTTGTCGACCTCGGCATGGACCCGGCCGAGGCGACCCTGCTGCTTTGCGAGCAATCCGATGCGCCCCGCCCGGAGCGTCCCCGCGATTCACACAAGTGGTCGGCGGGTTCTGTCGGCGTCATCGGCGGTTCCGCCGGCATGGCGGGCGCCGCGGTTCTTGCCGCCAAGGCCGCCCTGAACTTCGGAGCCGGGGCAGTGGCAACGTTTGTACCGGGAGATCTTGCCGCCGAGATCGATGCGGCCCACCCGGAGATCATGACACACGCCGCGGGCTCCGGTGATTCACTTGCTGAAGCCGACCCGGCGGAAGTGCTGGCAGCGGCTGCCCGGTTCTCGGTCCTGATTGTCGGTCCCGGCATGGGCGCCGGTACCTCCGGCTTCGTTGCCGGGCTGCTCCAGAAGACCGACAAGCCCGTGATCCTGGACGCCGATGGCCTCAACGCCATATCCGTTCAGACGCTCGTGGACCGCCGCTCCGCGACTGTGATCACGCCCCACACCGGCGAGTTCACCCGGCTGGTTGGCCAACCGGGCGACCACGTGGCAGTTCAGGATCTGGCTGAGCGAACCGGATCGACCGTCCTCCTCAAGGGCCCTGCCTCGATCATCGCCTCGGCCGGCTCCAGTCCGTGGCTGGTGACATCCGGCGGACGTGAGTTGGCGACGGTCGGTTCGGGAGACGTGCTCGCCGGGATGATCGGGGCGCTGTGGGCTCGGGGGCTCGATCCGGCGACAGCGGCGCGATCGGGCGCCTTCTGGCACGGAGAAGCGGGCGCAAGATTGGCCGCGACGAGTAGCGTTACGGCCGACTCACTCGCCGAGGCAGCGCGGAGGTTCGCCTTTTGAGACCGTCATGGGTCGAGGTTGATCTCGACGCTATCACGCACAATGTCCGGCTTATCTGCGATGAGGTCGGCGCGGCCGAGGTATGCGCGGTCGTCAAGGCCGACGGCTACGGCCACGGCGACGTGCCGGTGGCCGAAGCGGCGCTGGCCGGCGGGGCCACAAGACTGGCGGTGGCTCTAGTTGAAGAGGGCGTCCGTCTCCGCGACGCCGCCATCGCGGGTCCCATCCTGGTGCTGTCCCAGCCTCCCAACGAGGATGCCGAGACAATCGTGGCCCGCCGTCTGACCCCCACCGTCTATACGGCCGAGTTCGCCGCTGCAATCTCTGCCATCGCTTCCGATCCGGTGCCGGTTCACATCAAGGTCGACACAGGAATGCACCGCGTCGGAGCCCTCCCCGACGAAGTTCCCGACCTTGTTGGTGTCGTACTCGCCGATCCCAACCTGGAACTCGGCGGGCTGTGGACCCACTTCGCCGTCGCCGAGGACGACGCGGAATACACAAAGCGCCAGCTTGACGTATTCGACGATGTCGTGGAGCGATTGCGCGCCAAGGGCATCGTGTTGCCGATGCTCCACACCGCCAACACCGCAGGGGCGCTGCTCTATCCCGAAGCTCGTCACGACATGGTTCGGGTCGGCCTCGGCATTTACGGCCTCCGCCCCGCTCCCGACGTTGCCGGCCACCTCGATCTGCGCCCGGCGATGCGCGTGGTGTCGCAGGTGTCGATGACGCAGCGGCTCCCGGCCGGCGAGCGTCCGAGCTACGGCCGCCGCCGGCCGCTCCCCGCGGAGTCCTTCGTCGCAACGGTGCCTGTGGGATACGCCGATGGGATCAGTCGCCGCCTCAGCGAACGGGGTCGCGTCTTGATCGGCGACAAGCCCCGGGAGCTGGCCGGCACTGTGACGATGGACCAGATTGTCGTCGACATGGGTGACGACGCGGTCGAGGTCGGCGATGAGGTGGTGGTCCTTGGTGCCCAGGGCGGCAGTGCGATAACCGCCGAAGACTGGGCCGACCTGCTCGGCACCATCAACTACGAGGTTGTGTGCCGCCTCGGCCCGCGGCTGCCACGACGCTACCTACGCGGAGGCGACGATGGCCGCTGACGACGAACCCACAACGTGCCTCACCCCGCATTCGGCGAGATACGATGGGGCCGCACTTGCCGGCGGACCCGCCGCCGGCGCCCGCCGAAACCAGGACCAGCCGCGGTGACCAACGAGCCATCCCCCGAAGAGAGAGCATCCCAGTTGCGGGCGCTGGCCGACGAGGCTGCTACTTGCGTGCGATGCGGCCTCAGCGAGGGGCGCACCAACGTTGTGTTCGGGTACGGCGACCCCGATGCCGACCTGATGATCGTGGGCGAGGGCCCCGGCCAGCACGAAGACGAACAGGGGCTGCCGTTCGTCGGTCGGTCGGGTCAGCTGTTGGACCAACTCCTCGGTGAGATCGACCTGCGCCGGGAGGACAACGTCTACATCGGCAACGTCGTCAAGTGCCGGCCGCCGGGAAACCGGGATCCGCGGCAGGACGAGATCGACACGTGCAAGAGCTACCTCCGCGAGCAGTTGCGCCTGATCGATCCCAAGGTCGTCGTCACCCTCGGCAACTTCTCTTCGAAGCTGCTGCTACGCACCGACGACGGGATAACCAGGCTGCGGGGCCGCGCGTACGAGTGGTGGGGCCGGTTCCTGGTGCCGACATTCCACCCGGCGGCAGCCCTGCGGGGGAGCGCACGTGTCCTCGAGGACATGCGGTCAGATTTTGGGCTGGTTGCCGACGTCGTGGCCGGCCGGCTCGAGATCGAGGAGCCGGCCACGCCATCCGAAGCGCCACCAGAGCCGCCACCAGAGCCGCTTCCAGAGACAATCGCCGTCGCCAAGCCCACCTTCGATCAGCTGGGACTGTTCCGATGACGGCCCCAATATCGATTGGCACGCCCGCCGAGATGGAATCACTGGGCCGAAAGCTTGCCGCGACTCTCAAGCCGGGCGACATTCTTCTGCTCAATGGTTCCCTGGGTGCCGGCAAGACACTGCTCATATCCGGTATCGCCCAGGCGCTCGGCGTCGACGTGCAGGTCACAAGCCCGACCTTCCTCGTCGTCCGCGAGTACGACGGCATCCTTCCGCTGACCCATGTCGACGTCTACCGCCTGGCCTCGAGCGCCGAGTTCACCGACCTGGAGCTGGTCGAGGCCTCCGCGGACGGAGTGCTCGCAATCGAATGGGGGAGCGCGGTGCGTCGCGCGCTCCCGCCGGACGTGCTCACGATCGACATCACGATGCAAGATGACGATGTGCGCTCCGTGACCTTCCGAGGTGAGGGAGAATGGGATATCGCACGTCTAGCGGAGTTGACGACTTGAAGACCCTTGCCATCGAAACCGCCACCCCGGCTTCCTCCGTGGCGCTCGGCGAAGGCGCCGAACTGGTGGCCATGTCGGCCAGTGTGGCCAGCAAAGGCCACGTTGGGTTCCTCGTTCCTGCCATAGACTTCTGTTTCGATCGAGCTGGATGGGCGCGGGACGATCTCGAGCTCGTGGCCGTCGATATCGGACCGGGGCCCTTCACCGGATTGCGTGCCGGGATTGCCGTCGCTCAGGCGCTGGCGGCGGCCGTTGGCGTGCCCATCGTCACCGTTTCATCGCTCGATGTGCTGGCCCTGCGGGCGGCAACGGGGCGGCGCATCATCTGGCCGGTTGTCGACGTACGGCGGGGCCAGGTGGCCACGGCGAGCTATCGGCCCGTCCCCGGGGGAGTGGTCCAGGACGGGCCCGCAGAAGTGGTCACACCTGAGAAGCTGGCTGCCCTCATCAACGCCGGCGGCGAAGACGCCCTTGTAGTCGGTGACCACGGTGCCCTTTCGGACGGGGTCTTTCAGGGATTGCACCGCGTCAAAGTGGGCCGGCCCCGGTTCCCGGCGGCGGACGTCATACTCGAGATCGCCCAGATGAGGGCGGGCCGCGACAGTTTTGCCAGTGCCGAGGACGTACGTCCGCTGTACATGCGGGAGCCCGATGCACTGATCAACTGGACCGACATCCGGGAAGAGGGCCTGTGGCCGGGAGCCGCCGGATGAGCGAGTTTGCCTTCATTCGCCCGATGACCCGAAACGACATTCCGGCCGTCGCCACGCTCGAGCAACGGATCTACGACAGCCCATGGTCCGTAAGGGTCTTCTATGACGAGTTGGCGATGGAGAATCGGCGCTACCTCGTAGCCGAGCGTGACGGTGTGGGGATCGTCGGGTATGCAGGCCTCCTCGTGGTCGAATCCGACGCCCACATCACGACGCTGGCCGTTGAACCCCGGGCGCGCCGCCACAGCCTTGGAACGCGGCTCATGATGGACCTCGTTGCCGCCGCCATCGAGTCCGGCGCAGATCACATCACCCTGGAGGTGCGGATGTCGAACCAGGGGGCGCAACGCCTCTACCAGAAGTTCGGGTTCGCTCCGGTGGGGCTTCGCAAGGACTACTACCGCGACGAAGATGCTCTCGTCATGTGGGCGAACGACATCAACGGCCTCGACTATCAATCTCGGCTCATGGGTGTGCGCAGCGATCTGACGGCGGCCGGCCATGTCTGAGCGGATGATCCTCGGCATCGAAACCAGCTGCGACGAGACCGGCGTCGCCGTGCTCCAGGGCGATCAGGTGCTGTCCTCCGTCCTGGCCACCCAGACCGATATGCACTCCAGATTCGGGGGAGTGGTGCCCGAGGTGGCGGCCCGGGCCCACATCGAGGCGATCCGGCCCATGGTCCACATGGCGCTGCGCAAGGCCGGGGTCCACTCGGATCAATTGGACGCAGTCGCCGCCACCAGGGGTCCCGGTCTCGTCGGGTCGCTCATGGTCGGGTTCTCCTTTGGCAAAGCGCTGGCCTGGGGACTGCAGAAGCCGTTCATCGGGATCGATCACATGGAGGGCCATCTCTTCGCCCCCCTGCTGGAGAACCCGGACTATCGGCCGCCTGCCGTTGTGCTGCTGGCCTCGGGGGGCCACAGCCAGATCGTCCACATGCGCGACTGGGGCGACTACTCGGTGCTTGGTGGCACCATCGACGATGCTGCCGGAGAGGCCTTCGACAAGCTGGCCCGCTTCATGGGCCTTGGCTATCCCGGTGGTCCCGCCATCGACACGACCTCGGACGGTGGGGATCCCGCCGCCGTCCGATTTCCTCGAGCGCTGGCAGATCGGCCATTCGATTTCTCGTTCTCTGGGCTCAAGACCTCGGTCGTCAACCATCTGCAGAAGGCCAAGGCTGCCGGCGACCTGCCGCCCATCGAAGATGTCGCCGCTTCGGTGCAGGAGGCAATCGTCGACGTGCTCGTCGCCAAGACCTTCAATGCAGTTGCCGAGACCGGTGTCCCGGTTGTCGCAGCCGGAGGCGGGGTGCTGGCGAATCGGAGGCTGCGAGCTGCGATGGAGACCCGGGCGGGTGAGGCGGGCATTGAGCTGTGTGTGCCGGCCCCGGCATTGTGCACCGACAACGGGGCCATGATCGCAGCCGCGGCCAGGTTCCGGCTCGATGCCGGATATGAGGCCACGTGGTTCGATGACGTGGACCCCGGCCTGCGACTCGATTGACAATGCGTCCGTTTCGAATGGGCCGGATCCTCGGGGTCGACGTCATCGGCGACATGTCACTCATCGCTCTCGGCGTCATGCTGTCGTGGGTGATCTATCTCGAGTTGCGACTTCCCGAATCGGCCTCCTCACCGACTGAAGCTCTGATCGGAGCGTCGGTCGGCGGGCTTCTGTTTCTCGGCACCGTTCTCGCTCACGAGGTGAGCCACACCGCGGTCGCTCAGCGGCGTGGCATCGCCGTCAAGCAGATTCGTTTGATGATCTTTGGCGGGGCGTCGGAACTCGAGGACGGCGAGATGACCCCCCAGACGGAGCTGGCGGTCGCGATCGTCGGGCCCATCACATCTGCAGTTCTCGGCGGTACGCTCCTGGCCGCGAGCAGCGTACTGTCTGGAGTCGCCGCTCTCGAAGGTGCGTTGCGTTTCGTCGGGATTGCCAACCTGGTGCTGGCCGTGTTCAACCTGATGCCGGGCCTGCCTCTCGACGGTGGACGAGTGCTGCGGGCGATTCTGTGGCGTCGCACCGGGAGCCGGGATCGGGCGACCGGAACTGCCCTCCGGGTGGGCAGGTTTGCCGGGCTGGCTCTCGTGGGGACGGGTGCCTTCCTGGTGTTGAACACGGGAGCCGCGCTCGGGATCTGGGTGATCCTGGTCGGCTGGTTCCTCATGCGGATGGCTGCGGCAGCGGCCCGCACCCATCGCCTCGAAGGTGCTACCCGGGGCCGCAGCGTCGGCCAGCTGATGCGACCGATCACCGAGTCTGTGCCGGGCTCGATGAGCCTCTCGGATGCCATCGACATGTACCAGATAGGGCCCCGGCTGCGAACATTGGTGGTTTCGGTCGACGACCGAATCGTTGGGATCCTAGGTCAGCTAGAGGTGGATCGGATCGATGCGCAGGTCCGGAGCACGACAGCCGTTGCCGCGGCTATGACTCGAATCGGGCCGGCGGACGTGGTCGACGTCAACACAACACTCATCGAGGCTTTGCAGCGCGAGGCCGGGGCGGCGCGCCACATCGTGGCTACCTCAGATGGTCGGGTGGTTGGATTGATCGGCCACGCCGAGATCGCAGAGCTCCTCGAGTTCGAGGACCCGAACGGCTAACGGACAGCCCGGATGGCGTAGAACTGGCCATCGTGGTTGACGAGGTACAACTCGCCGCCGGCGTCGATGCCGAACGAGTTGACGTTGCCCGCCTCAGATAGATCGTCTGACCAGTCCTGGACGTCCGAAACGGTGCCGTCCGAGTAGAGCAGGCTGCGAACCCAGCCCAGACACCAGTCGGCATAGAAGTAATGGCCGTCGAGCTCGGGAATCAAGTCCCCGCGGTAGACGTGGCCGCCGGTGATCGAGCAACTGTCGGGATGGGGGATCTCATGAACCGGCAGGACGAGCCCGGTGCGATCGCAGTCGCTCGGTGAGTAACAGTTGCTGCCCTCCATGGTTGACCATCCGAAGTTCGCCCCCGGCTCATCGAGGCCGACCACATCGATCTCCTCGACGCCTGCCTGGCCAACGTCGGCGATATACATCAGGTCGCCATCGATGGTGAACCGCCATGGGTTGCGGAGCCCGATCGCCCACACCGGTGGGGCGCCACCACCGTCTATGTAGGGATTGTCCGGCGGGATGCCAAAGGGATCGCCACTGTCGACGTCGATGCGCAGGATCGCCCCGAAGTAGTCGTCTGTGCTCTGGCCGGTGACCCGACCGGCCGCGCCGTCTCCCGAGGCGATGTACAGATACCCGTCGGGGCCGAACATCAGCATGCCCCCGTAGTGACGAATGTCGCTCGAGTCGGGGGGTTGCTCCCGGTCGAACAGCACGACTCCGCTGTCGAGGTCCGCCTTGTTGGGATCGTTGGGCAGCACCGCATACTCGGCGAGTTGGCGCTTGGCGTCACGATCGTTGTGGTAGATGAAGAACCGGCCGTTTTCGGCATAGTCCGGGTGGAATGCCAAGCCGAGCAATCCCTGCTCGATCCCGTTGGCCGTCACTCGGTCGGGAATGTACATGAACGGTTCATCCAGGATTGCACCGTCTGTCGGGTCGTAGATCTGGATGATGCCGCCGCGCTCCACGATGAAGATACGATCGTCGCCGGGCGGGGAAGCCAGCGCTGTCGGCTGTCGCAGACCGTCGGCCAGCAGTTCCAGCTCGAGCCCGAGCAGAGGGCCCATCGTTGTGGACGGCCCTGCCGACGATGTCGTCTCGCCGCCGGTGTCGGTGGTGGTGGGGGCGTCCGTGGGGGCGTCCGTTCCGGCGACTGCGTCACTCGCGGTCGTGGTCGACGAAGTTGCAGGGTCATCGGTGGAGGTCACGGCGGCGGGGTCGTCCCCTCCGCACGCCGCGGCCACGAGGGCAAGAGATACGAAGGTCAAGGCTGAGCGATGGATGTACGAGCGCATGGGCCGACCATAGCGTTTCGCGATCGCCGGACGCGGCCGATGCGGCGGTTTAGCAGTCCGACCGGGAGAGTGCTATCGTCTGGCAGTCAAAGGAACCGACTGCTAATTCTAAAAGGAGGAGAGTCGGATGAATCTCAAGCCCCTGGGAGACCGCATTGTGGTCAAGCCCAAGGAAGAAGACGAGGCCCGCACCGCCAGTGGACTCGTTATACCGGACACCGCGAAGGAAAAGCCCCAATTGGGTGAAGTACTGGCAGCGGGCCCGGGTGAATACAAGGACGGAGAGCGTATCCCGCTCGATGTCAGCGTCGGCGACGTCGTCTTCTACTCGAAGTACGGCGGCACCGAGGTCAAGCTAGAGGGCGAGGACTTTTTGATCCTGTCGGCCCGTGATGTTCTCGCCGTGCTCGGCTAGGAGGAAACTACCCAATGCCTGCAAAAGATCTCAGATTTGGCGAGGAAGCCCGTCGCGGCCTCCTCGCGGGCGTCGACAAACTCGCCGACACAATCAAGGTGACGCTCGGCCCCAAGGGCCGCAATGTCGTGCTCGAGAAGAAGTGGGGAGCCCCCACGATCACCAACGATGGCTACACCATCGCCAAGGAGATCGAGCTCGAGGACCCGTACGAGAACATGGGCGCCAAGCTCGCGTACGAAGTCGCCAACAAGACAAATGACGTAGCCGGTGACGGCACGACAACCTCCACGGTCCTTGCCCAGGCGATGGTCCAGGAGGGTCTCCGCCTGGTAGCCGCCGGTTCCAACCCTATGGAGCTGAAGGTCGGCATCGAGGATGCCGTGGCCAAGGTCGTTGAGTCGATCGCCGAGCTTTCGACTCCGGTCGACTCGAGCAATGCCGACCAGATCGCCTATGTGGCGGCCAACTCGGCGGCCGACTCCACCGTCGGTCAGAAGATCGCCGAAGCGCTGCAGAAGGTCGGCAACGAGGGTGTCATCACCGTCGAGGACAGCCAGACGTTCGGCGTCGAGCTGGAGTTCACCGAGGGAATGCAGTTCGACAAGGGCTACATCTCGCCGTACTTCATCACCGACCCGGATCGCCAGGAAGCGGTGCTCGAGGATCCGTACATCCTCATCGCCAACCAGAAGATCGGCTCGGTTCAGGACCTGCTTCCTGTACTCGAGAAGGTCATGCAGACCGGCAAGCCGATCCTGGTGCTCTGCGAGGACGTCGAGGGCGAGGCCCTGGCAACTCTCGTTGTGAACAAGATCCGCGGCACGTTCGCCTCCGCAGCCGTCAAGGCTCCCGGGTTCGGCGAGCGGCGCAAGGCCATGCTCCAGGACATCGCGATCCTGACCGGCGGCCAGGTCATCTCCGAGGAGATCGGTCTGAAGCTGGACAGCGTGGCACTCGACATGCTCGGTCATGCTCGCAAGGTTGTCATCTCCAAGGACAACACGACGATCGTCGAGGGCTCCGGCTCTTCGGCCGAGGTCCTCGCCCGTGTGGAGCAGATCCGCAAGGAGATCGAGAACAGCGATTCCGATTGGGACCGTGAGAAGCTCTCCGAGCGGCTCGCCAAGCTCTCGGGTGGCGTTGCCGTCCTCAAGGTCGGCGCGGCCACCGAGGTTGAGCTCAAGGAAAAGAAGCACCGCATCGAGGACGCCATTCAGGCGACCCGGGCCGCAGTCGACGAGGGCATTGTCCCCGGCGGCGGCGTTGCCTTGCTTCGTGCTCAGGGCGCAGTCGAAAAGGGACGCGGCGGCACGGACGACGTCAAGGCGGGTCGCCAGCTGGTGAAGCGGGCCCTCGAGGCTCCGTTGCGCCAGATCGCAGTAAACGCCGGCCACGAAGGTGGCGTCGTCGTTGAGCGGGTGCGCGAGATGGATGGTTCGAACGGCTTCAATGCCGCCGACGGCACATACGGCGATCTCATCAAGGACGGGATCATCGATCCTGCCAAGGTGACTCGCTCGACGCTGCAGAATGCAGCTTCGATCGCAGCCCTCCTCATCACGACCGAGGCGCTTGTCGCCGAGGAACCGACCGATGAGCCCATGGGCGCCGGTCACGGCCACGGTGGTGGCATGGAAGGGATGATGTAGAGAAGCAGTACTCAGTAGTCAGTACTCAGTACTCATAATCGAAAGGGCGCCCCTCGGGGCGCCCTTTCTGCGTGTGCGCGAGTTTGGAGGCTTCGTTTCAGGAGAGCCAGATTCCGAATGTGAGCCATCTGCCGTCGGGGGCAATCTCGACGTAGGGGGCGGGCCAGGGTGGCTCCTCGCCAACGTCAAGGCCGTAGACCTCTCCGAGCTGCTCTCGTTGAGCGGGACTCATGGCCGCGAAGTCTTCCTCTGAAAGATGAGCGATGTCGGGCCAGACCCAGAACTCGTTGCCACTCGACTTGGTATCGAGTCCGGAGGGCAGGCTGAGAGTCCCAAGTAGGTCGAGGGTTGTGATCCACGGTGGGTTGTCGACGAAGAGGTGGCCGGGCGGGTTGCCGTGGCCGTAGATGAGGTCGGTCGCTTCCGCGGCCGCTTGGAAGGCCAGGGTCCCGATATCGCATGCCGCCACTGAGCTGCCGAGCATGCGTCTCGTCTCCGCAACTGGCTCAGGCAGGTCGGGCTGGTCCTCCAAACGAACCAGCAGCGCAGCCGGAAAGCACTCGGCGGGCATCGGCGGCACCCATCGATCGCTGTACGGCTGCTCGAGTCCACCGGTCCCGGCGAGTGCGGCGTCACCCTGAACGCCATGGGACTTCTGCACGCAGGAAACCCCGGCGTCACACGAAAGGTCTACGGCTAGATACGTGCGGGCGAGCGCCTCAGACGACGTAGCTCGGGACAGCATTACGCGGCTTCCATAGAAGTCGTGAATCTGGACGTGAGGTTCGGCGGCAGAGGAGACCTGGAAGTCGGCGAGGACTGTCCCGAAGTCGAGCGCGCGCCCGGTATCGCGAACCACTCGGAGTCGTACCGCGCCCCCTTCACTTGCCAGGGTCGCCCGCAATGTGCCCTGGTCGTCGACGGAGTACAGGGCGGAGCCGTCCACGACATCGTGTGGTACGGGATCGACGCTGGCCCGATTCCCGACCACGCTGTAGAAGTCTGCGTCGGAGTCGCCGAAATGGGTGATCGAGATGGTTTCTCCGATACGCCACGACACCAAACGGCTCGTAGCTGTTGCGGTCCCCTCAGGATGTGCTCGAACGGCTTCGGCCGTTGCGCCGACACCGGCATAGTGGACGATCGATCCGCCGCCGGCGACGTAGAAACCTCCGTCGTTGTCGGAGGCGACACCCCCGATGTCGCTGCCTGCCGGCCCACGCTCGACGATCACGGCTTGAGTCCCATCGCTGCCGTGCCATGTCACGAAGCCACGTTCGACGGTCAGGTACCCACTCGTGAAATCAGGTGTCACCGGCAATACGGGGGGTCGAGTCGTTGTGGCTGGGCTCGAGGTTCGCACGCTCGTCGTGGTGGTTTGTGTAGTACTCGACTGGGCTCTGGTCGAGGGAGCGGCCGTCGTCGGTGCGCTGGTGGTTGCCGCGGTGGTGGTGCACGCGGCGAGGAGGAACGAGATCGCACCGAGTGCGAAGCCAAAGCGCAGTCGCATCCCGTACCTCCCCATTCGCTAGTTGTTGTACAGCTTCACTTCCTGGCTACTTGGTACTGCGGCGCACTCGCCTACAAGTCAGCCTGCGTGATGATCGTGCAGCCGGTGGAACCGACCAGCTCGCTGAATGCCTCGCAGCTTCCTTCCAGACGGATTTCGACCGAGGTCACGGACTCGAACTGCAGTGCGTTGGCAGCGATATTGATTACGAAGAACTGGCGGCCCTGTTCGGACTTGATGACCTCCGGCATGGTGATCGAGTTGAAATCGATGAAGGCACGGCCGTCCTTGATCGTGACGCTGCGGAAAGCGTCCGCCGTGTCGGCCGAGAAGAACGAGCCGAATCCGAGAGCGATCTCATCGTCCGTGGGGCCCTGCACCAGTTGCTTCAGTGTCTCGGTCAGGCGTTGCAGCGTTCTCGGCACAGTTCGGTAGACAAACGTCGTGCCCGATGGCTCGATGATGTTGCCGCAGTTGAAGTACACCCGGAGCAACGTGACCGACCCCGAGGTGGGCGGCTGCGTCTGCCGGCACGGCCCGTTGGTGAAGGGGAATGCCCGCTCTGCGGTCGTTGTCGGGGCGGCGCTCGTCGTCGTGGTTGTTCGAACGACGATCGGCGCCCGGGTCGTGGTCGAGACGACGGAGCCGGCGGCGGCCGGGTCCGCCGTCGTCTGCACTTCACCGGTTTCGGACGTCTCGATGACGCGCAAGAACGCGTTCCATACGCCGAGTGCCAGGATTACCGCCAGCGCGGCCATCAACACCCGTTCGATCGCTTCGAGCATGCGCGGTGACATCGGTGGCACCCTATCGAACCTCTGGTTCCATAGTGTGCAACGTTAGGGGCGTGGCGGCAGGTTCCCGTGCTATTGAACCTCGAACATGACGCGATCGGCCTGCTCGAGCGGCCTCGCCGACCCGAGAACGGACCAGACGTCGGCTAGTTGACGGAGCTTGGGGGCGGCCGCCGGATGGCCGAATATGGCATGGCCCAGCGCCAGAACGATATCTTCCGACGCGTCGAATCCGACGGCCTCGAGTGCGTTGCGCACCCGCACGTAGTGCATCTCGTCGTACTCTGTTTCGTGTAACGCCATCAATCGGCGGTCTGACATTCCTGGCATTGTGACCCCTTACCGATACTCCACAGGTAAGACAGTTGGGTCGCCGATTTCTGACGGATTGAGGCTGGGCCCGACGGACCACTAGACCCATTCCTCAGCCGTGTAGCGCGCCTTGTTCGCCGACCACTCGTGCTCGAGGAGGCCCCACACCGTGTGGTCGAGCCACTCTCTGCCGACCTTCACCTCGTCGCGCAGGACGCCCTCGTTGGTGAAGCCGAGCTTCGTGGCGACCCGCTCCGAGGCGACGTTGCCCATCGCAGTGCGCAGCGTGATGCGGTGCATCCCGAGTTCTTCGAAGCCGATCTGGACGATGTTGGCCGCGGCCTCGGTACAGATGCCCCGGCCGGTCGAATCGGTTCGGACCCAGTAGCCGATCTCCCCGACGAGATTGGGCCGAGACACCCACCAGACCGAGACATTGCCGAGATGCACATCCGGTGAGTCCGCATTGCGGATCGTGAAGTCGAATGCCCGTGCCTCTGCCCAGGAGGCCGCTGAGTCCCGCAGGAAAGAGGCCGTTGTGTTGCGGTTGTAGTCGACCGCCCATGGCAGGTAGAGGGCCAGATCGGCTAATGATGCTCGTATTGCGTCGTCGACGGCGTTCAGGTCGCGCCGGCGGAAGGGCCGCAACATATAGTTGGGCGTGTAGCGGGGACGGGGGCTAATCGCGCTCGGCATCGCCGACAATCTATCAAGCGTAACCTGCCTAGATGCAACATCCACGGGCCGACGAGGTCAGCACGCCCCAATGGGAGGCCCTCGAGTCGGTTTCTCCGGTGTCTCAACCAGACCGCGCGGTCGCCGCGGTGCTCGTCCCGTTGTACCTCGACGTCAACGAGTCGGTCCGGGTGATAATGACCAAACGGCCCGACAACATGCGCACCCATCCTGGCGATGTTGTCTTTCCCGGTGGGCGGATGGAGCCGGGGGAGTCGGCCGTCGACGCCGCGATCCGCGAGGCCTGCGAGGAGGTCGGACTTCCAGAAGGCGCCGTGAATGTGGTCGGCGGATTGTCTCCGATCACGACCCGCGATCCGAACAACGTAATCGTGCCCGTGGTTGCCAAGGTGGTCCGCCCCGAGGTACTTGTACCGCAGCCCGAGGAGGTCGAGATTATTCTCGAACCGACAATCGACGAGCTCCTCGACGAGGCCCGCTGGAACGTCTCGGAGTGGTTCGGCCGCAACCTCTGGTTCTTCGACTTCCCCGAGGCGACCCTCTGGGGCGCCACCGCATTCATGGTGCGCGAGTTGCTGGAAGTGTTCCGCGACTGACGGCCGAGCTCGTTGGCCTACAGGTTGAGGGCCTCGGCCAACCTGTGCCAATGGTCGATCGTGAGGTTCAGATCGTTGTCGGCTACCAGGACCTGAATGCAGACATGGTCGGCGCCGGCGTCGAGATGGTCTTGGACCCGAGCAACCGCGACGTCGAGGTCACCGCAGGCCACGATCCCATCGACGAGCCGGTCGGTCATGTCGTTAATGTCGGATTGGGTGAAGCCACAGCGCAGTAGGTTGTTGGCGTAGTTGGGCAACGTGAGATAGCGAGCCATATTCGTTCTGGCGACGCTCCGGGCTCTATCACGGTCGCTATCGATGACAACCATTTGCTCCGGAGCGAGAAGTGGACCATCCCCGAGAATGTCACGGGCCATCCTCGTGTGTTCTGGAGGGGTGAAGTATGGGTGGGCACCGTCGGCGGCCTCGGCGCTCAGCTTCAGCATTCTCGGCCCAAGGGCAGCAAGAACCGTTGGCGGCTTGGTCGCAGGCTGCACTGCGGTATAGGGAGCTTCCGCCATGGCCTCCAGATAGGCCACCATGTCTGAGTAAGGAGTCCGGTAGTCGAGTTTGCGGATTCCCTCCACGGAGGAGGCGTGCGCCACCCCCAAGCCGAGCAGGAACCGGCCTTCGTGAGCCTCAAAGAGCGTCTTCTGAGCCGCTGCGGTTGTTACCGGATGCCGTGCATAAATCTGAGCGATGCCAGTCGCAACGATCAGCCGAGATGTCGCATCAAGCAGGACACTCGAGGAGAGCAACGCGTCACGACCACTCGATTCGGGGCGCCACAACGTCGGCCACCCCATCTCCTCGATCTCTTGAGCCAACTCGCGTACACGCGATGTCGGATGCTCATCCAGAAGAAACGTCCACAGTCCGACACGTCCGACATCCATGACCGAAGCCTAGGGCGCAGCGCCGCGATGGCGCTCGGGATTGTGCCGGATATCGGCGGGTAGGGCTGAGATGTGCACTGTGCTTGGCCATCGGGGGAATCCGTTGCCTCAGGTTGAGGATGTGGCCCGGGGGAGGTTGATGACCGAATGGCGAATCCAGAGCCATCAAATCGCAGGGTCAAGGCGGTCGGAGCAGCGGCAGGTGCGCTCATCGTCGGCGGACTTCTCCTCTTCGGCGGCGCACTGCTCGGCCGTGATGGTGACGCTGGTGATCGGAGTAATGCTGCTAAGCAGTGAGAGCGACACCGCCCCTGCGGGGCCGGTGTCTGCCGTAGTGCCCGGCACCGAACAGTGGACCGACACCGGCATCAGCCTCAACGTCGACGACAGGGTGTTGATCGAGGCCGACGGCGCCGTGACCCCGTCGAAGGGTCGCGAACCACTCTATGGCCCGGACGGCGTACCCGACCGCCCGTCAACACGGGTGTTCAACGCGAAAGGGCTCGAGGAGGAGAATCACAACAGCTTGATCGGACGGATCGGCGAAGCCGGGGCACCGTTCCAGGTTGGCAGCCAGCTTCTGTTCACAGCCGACGCGGAGGGGCGCCTCTTCCTTGGGATCAACGACAGGGACGTCGCGAACAACGCTGGTGAGTTCACCGCCACCATCACCGTGAACCCGTAGTAATCGGCCCAAGGACTGCCCCGCCTTCGGCATCGCCGGCGACCGCGATGTACTGCGGCGTGGCACTACGGACACCGGATCCGGTGATACTGACCTACAACAGGCCAACGCCCATCGCATCGAAGAAGACACGATCACCTGCGTCGAACACGACGAAGGTAGCAACAAGGAGATACTCCAATGAAGAGCACCGTCAAAGAACTCCCAATGGCCCACGAAGCCCTGGGAGAGATGGTCCGAGGGCAGGAGTGGGGTGGGATGACCAGCGCCTACATGGAGTACCCGGCCGGCTGATTCGGGGAGATAGACGTCGCGACGATGCCCTACACGGAGGACGATGACCTCTCGCCTCTCTTCTCGGTGCCCACAGCCAGACGGTTGGTTGGCAATGGAGGCGCCTATCGGCTGCGGTAATCTCGACTCGACCTGATCGGAGACTCTTGTGGTCGATGACCGACGACCAACCAATCCGCACCGCCCGGTGTATGTGGAGCGAGTCAACGCTGCGATCGACTACATCGAGCAGCACCTTGCGGAGGAATTGACACTCGAGCAGATCGCCGACGTTGCGCACTTCTCCCCGTTTCATTTCCATCGCGTCTTCGGGCTGATTGCCGGCGAGACACTGAGCCGGTTCATCAACCGCCTGCGTATGGAGCGGGCCGCAACTCTGCTGGTTCAGCGGCCGACTCGCCCGATCACAGAGGTTGCATCGGCTTGCGGACTCCATAGCCCGTCCTCATTCTCACGCTCGTTTCGTGAGATGTTCGGTATGAGCGCAACTGAGTGGAGGGAGGGCGGATACCTTGCCTTTGAGGGCGAGGACAATGTGTCGGTGCGCGATCTCCTCGGCAACCTTGGCGCAACCCGCGCTGGCTTTGGAATCACCGGGACGCGGCCCAACCGGACAGGGATGGGTCTGTTCTGGGAGATCAACTGCGGTGATCTGGAGCCGACCCTGGTCGAGGTGGTGGAGGTCCCCGACCTCGAGGTGGCCTATGTGCGGCATACCGGGCGATACCAGGGCGTGGCCGAGGTATTCACCGACATATTCACCCGGCTGATGACCTGGGCCGGACCTCGCGACCTGATAACCGAGGATTCATGGGTGCTGGCCGTGTACCACGACAACCCGAGCATCACGGAGGACGACAAGTTGCGTGTCAGCGCTTGCCTCGACGTTCCGGCTGGAACGAGCGCCGACGGTGAGATCGGACGAATGCGACTCGAAGGCGGCTCTTGTGCCATTGCCCGCTTCGAACTCGGGGTCCAGGACTACGGTACGGCCTGGTTTGCTCTCGCCGGCGGGTGGCTCCCCGACAGCGGGTACGAGCCGGACGATCGCCTCCCATTTGAGCGGTACCCGGCGGACGCGTCGGAGACCTCCGCCGAAACAGAGGTCGTCGACATTTGTCTCCCGGTGCGACCGCTACGTCGGTACTAGGAAGCCGCGCTTACCGGGTGTACCCAACGTCACTGGGCGTACTTGATCTCATCGAACGCACCAATTTCATTGGGCGTTTTCAAATACCGCTCCCCAATCAAACGTCGCTGAGTCCTCGTACCAGGCAGGCCAATCGGCGCACCACTGCGGAACGGAGACGTCCCGGATCCGATCGACCGCAGGCAGGTATGGCTTGATATCGAGAACCGGGCTCTCGGGCTCGGCGTCTATGTAGGCGATATGGATGATCCCTTCCGCGTGATCGATGCCGAGCACCGGAACCGGGGTGAGAGCGATTGGATTGGGCCGGACCGGAGATCGAGTGGCGAATATGCCCACCTGATCCGGCCCCTGCTTGTAAGGCTTGTCAGCGACGACCATCTCCCGGTATTCGGGGACATCCAGGTAGTGGCACCAGAACAAGATGTTGAGGTGGCTGAACCCGTCGAGTCCGCTGAGTGCCTTGCGGTATGGCTCCGCGACGACAATGGAGAACCCTTCGTCGCCCACTCTGACGTGACCGATGGGGCTCAGGGTGTACGTAGTTTCCGCCATAGTCCTACTCCTGTCTTGCCGTTCTACGACGACCGTACGGACCAGCACCGGTTGGCGCTTTGCGGTCCTTGCGATCGGCTTGTCGAGCCTTGCGACGAGCGAGACACTCGTGATCTTGCGATATCCCCCTGCGCCACGCCGTGCTTGCCCCGACTAGCCAAAGCGGTGCTACTCCCAACCGAAGAAGCGAATTGCCAGCACGGCGTACCGGGGTCCGGTCACCGCGGCCGTAGCGCCCTGAGTGCATGTACCCCGCGAACCACATCGCCATCATGGTCCGCCTGTGGGTCGCCCTTCCTACACCCAGCGCTCCAGCCAATCGAGCACTTCGCCGTACCAGTGGATGCTGTTGGCGGGGGTTTCGATCCAGTGGCCTTCGTCGGGGTAGTAGACGAGCCGGGTGGGCACTCCCTTGTGCTGGAGGATCCCGTAGAGCGCCAGGCCCTGGGTGATGACGACGCGGTAGTCCTTCTCTCCGTGCAGCACCAGGGTCGGAGTCACGATGTCGGCGGTGTGCGCCAGGGGGCTCCATCGTTGCACCGCGTCCATGTCCTCCCAGGGGAGCCCGCCGATGGCCTTCTCTCGCCCTTCCGTGCTGTCGCTGGCCCACTGGCCGAGCAGGTCGGTGACACCCGCGTGGCACACCGACGCCTTGAAGCGGTCGGTGCGGGTCGTGATCCATGTGACCAGGTAGCCACCGTATGAACCGCCGGCGATCACCATCCGGTCGGGGTCGATATAGCCGGTTGCGACGAGTGCATCCGTCGCCGCCATGATGTCGGTGTACGGCTTGTCGCCCCAGGCGCCCCGGATCGAGTCCGTGAACCCTTCGCCCCAGGAGGTGGAACCGTGGAAGTTGACCGACGCCACGACATATCCCGGTGCCGCGAAGGCCTGTGTGTTCCAGCGCCAGTGCCAGGTGTCGTTGACCAGGCCGTGGGGGCCGCCGTGGACGTTGTGCAGCAGCGGCCACTTCTGCGATTTGTCGAAACCGGGCGGGAAGACGAGCTTGACCTCTATGGCGCGGCCGCCGGCACCTTCGATGTGGATGATCTCGGTCGCCCCAAGCTCGACGTCGCCGAGGACGGCGCCGTTGAAGTCGGACACCCGGCGCACTGCTCCGCCGTCGACGATGGCGACTTCGGCAGGCCGTGACGTGCTCTCGGTGCGGCACCACACCTGGTCTCCCGCCGGAGCGGCGCCGTAAGCCGAGCCCTGTCCATCGATGAGCTGCGGGCTGGAGCCGGATAGGTCGGCGGTGAACAAGCGGTTGTGTCCGCGGTGCTCGGATGACAGGACCACCGTGTCCGACCCGGTGAACTCCCAGCCTGCGGCGGATTCGTCCCAGTCCTCGGTGAGGACGGTGGCTTGTTGATTGTCGAAGTCGTAGCGAACCAACCGCACTCGATCGGCGTAGTACGACGGCTCCACCTGGATCCCATACAGGAGCGACTTGCCGTCGGGGGAGTAGCGGGGCCGTCGCTGCTGCGCGGGCAGCTCGGCCGTGAGTTGGGACGGTTGCTCGCCGCCCGCCGTCGGCAGAGTGTGAATGGCGAACCTCAGGAACGGCCGGCCATCCATCGGCACCTCGAGCGACAGCGCGATCTGACTGCCGTCGGGGCTGATGTCGAAGGAACCGGCCGGATCGGCTTCGCTCGACATCAGACGATCGAGACCGGGTGTGAGATCGGTGGTGGCACCGGAAGCGGCGTCGACGTGGAACAGGTGGTGGACGCGGCCGTCGGCCAGCCAGCGCTTCCAGAAGCGGTACACCCGCTCTTCGGTCACTATGGCGGATTCATGACGCTCCGGGCGCGCCTCGAGCTCGGCTTCGGTCTCGGCAAGCGTGCCGAAGCCGCGCAGCACCGGCGCGGCGACGATGAGGCCGGAGCCGTCGGGGAGCCACTTCGATTCGGCGACCCCGAGCGGCAGATCGGTGAGGCACCGCGCCTCCCCTCCGCCGAGCGGCATCACGTGGAGCTGTTTGCCGCGTGCCTCGTCCTTGCTCGCTCGGGCGAACGCGAGCGTGGTTCCGTCGGGGCTCAGCGATGGGTGCGATGCATCACGAGTGGTCAGCGCCGAAGTTGCGCCGTCGGGCGCGACTCGATGGAGCAGCGTCGTCGGCTTGTTCGTGTCGAGGTCGTAAGTGGTCACGGGCACCACGGCGGCACTGCCGTCCGGGAACGGCACCGGTTGGCCGACCCGGCTCATTTGCCACAGCATCGTGGCGTCAAGTGGTTTGCTCATGGTTTGATTATCGCCGGTCCGCGGAGCCGATCGGCCTTCCGGCCGAAGCGGTGCGGGGCCGTGATAGTTTGCGGCCTCCAAGGAGGATGCGATGCAAGAACTGGCGGGCAAGGTCGCCGTGATCACCGGCGGTGGCAGTGGGTTCGGGCTGGCGATGGGCCACAAGTTCGCGGCCGAGGGCATGGCCGTCGTGCTTGCCGACATCGACGAAGAGGCGCTGGACGAAGCGGCTGCGGGCATCGCCGGCGATGTCATGACGCACCGCACCGACGTAACGAAGTTCGAGGAGATGGAAGCCCTGGCCGCCGCCGCGATGGAGCGCTACGACCGGGTCAATATCGTGTGCAACAACGCCGGGGTCGCCGGGTTCGGAGGGATGCTCGAGATGAGCATCTCCGACTGGCAGTGGGTGATCGATGTCGATCTGATGGGGGTTGTCAACGGCGTGAAGGCGTTCCTGCCGCACCTGGTCGATCACGGTGATGGGCACATCGTCAACACGGCCTCCGTCGCGGGCATGCTCACCCAACCCGGCATGAGCGCGTACAACGCAGCGAAGTTCGGCGTCATTGCGCTCTCGGAATCGCTCTTCTACGAGCTGGAACTTCTCGAATCGACAGTAGGCGTGTCGGTGCTGGCCCCGGCGTGGGTGCAGACCCGTATCTTCGAAGCCGACCGTTACCGGCCCGGTGCCGAGTCCCCCGAGGGCAAGGTCGCCGAGCTGGTACGTCCCCTGATGGTCAAGCTCGCCGAGCGGGGGCGCCTCACGGCCGACGACATCGCCGAGAAGGTGGTGGAGGGTGTCAAAGCGAACCAGTTCTACATCCTGCCCCACCGGGGTGTTCTCTCGATCGTGAAGCATCGCCACGAAGACATCGAGGAGCTGCGGAACCCGAGCGTCGATCAAGGTCTCTGAGATGAAGCTGAGTTTCGAGCAAGGTCGAGTCCTCGGGGTGATGATCGAGAAGGCGATGACCACGCCGGCCAACTACCCGATGTCGCTCAATGCCGTGGTCGTGGCCTGCAACCAGGTGTCGAATCGGGAGCTGATCGTGGAGTTCACCGAGGACGAGGTCGAACTCATCTTGCGAGGCCTGGCCGACGACGGACTGGCCAAGATGGTTCATCGCCCCGGCGACCGAGTCGTAAAGTACCGCCAGGCCCTCGACGAGCAGCTCGAGCTCGACTCCCGGCAGACCGCTCTCATAGCGGTCCTCATGTTGCGGGGAGCGCAGACGCCGGGGGAGTTGCGGCAGCGCACCGGCCGCTACGTCGAATTCACGAGCTTGCCGGAGCTCGAAGAGGTTCTCGTCGGACTGGGAACCCGGCAGCTCGCCCGGCGGCTGGAACGGCGTCCCGGGCAGAAGGAGTCCCGCTATCAGGAGCTCCTGACCGGGGGAGCCGCCGAGGACGCCGCCGGGGTCGAAGCTTCGGTCATGGATGTAGCAGAGCTCGAATCGCAACCTACTGCCGCGCCGCCATCACCCGCCATGCGAGCCGTGGAGTCGGATCCGGGCGATGGGTTGGCGGAACTCAATGCGGAGGTCAATGAACTGAAGCGTCGATTCGAAGAGCTGCTCGATCGCCTCGGCGAAACGATCTAGCCCCCGTTGTCGGGCCCCCGGGTCAGGATGAGCCCGAGCACGATTCCCTCCACCACGGCTTTCCAGGAGGCGTCGATGATGTTGGGGTGGACGCCCACCGTGCCCCACGAATCGTGACCGTCGCTGTGCTCGGCCAGCACGCGGACCCGGGCGCTGCTGCCGTCGCTGGAGTCGAGGTCGCGCACCCGGTAGTCGATCAACTTGATCGAGGCCACCTCGGGGTAGGCGTCGATCAAGGCGGCCCGCAGCGCCCGGTCGAGAGCGCTCACCGGGCCGTCGCCTTCGCGAGTCGTCACGATCCGCTCGTCGCCGACGGTCACTTTGACCGTGGCCTCGGCGAGCACTTCGCCGGCACGATGCTCCACGAAGACGCGGTACGACTCGAGCTCGAAGAAGTGATGCTTCCACCCCTGAGCCTCACGCAGCAGCAGCTCGAAAGAGCCATCCGCGGCCTCGAAGTGGTAGCCGAGGTGTTCGAGCTCCTTGACCTTGTCGACGACGCCCTGCGCCTGTGCCGCGGTCAGCTCGAAGCCCTGGGCCTCCGCCTTGGCGAGCACCGTGGAACGTCCGGCGAGCTCGGAGACGACAACCCGGGTGTGATTCCCCACCTGAGCCGGGCTCATGTGCTCGTATGCGTCCGGGCGCCTGGCGAGGGCAGATGTGTGGAGGCCGGCTTTGTGCGTGAAGGCCGAATTGCCCACATACGGGAGATGCGGGTCGAGGGTGAGGTTGATCACCTCCGCTATGTGGTGTGAGACGGTGGTGAGCCGCTCGAACCGCTCTTTGGGAATCGTCTCGAGGCCCATCTTGAGGCCGAGGTTGGGGATGAGCGTGCAGAGGTCGGCGTTGCCGGTGCGTTCGCCGTAGCCGTTGACGCACCCCTGCACCTGATGGACGCCTTCGAGTACTGCGGTGATCGAGTTGGCAACGGCCATTCCCGAGTCATTGTGGAAGTGGCAGCCGAGCGCCGTATCCCCCAGCGCTGTGGCCACTTCGCCGACGATCCGCTGCACGTCCTGGGCCAGCACGCCGCCGTTGGTGTCGCACATCACGATCCGCTCCGCTCCGGCGTCGCGAGCCGACTTCAACACGGCTAGCGCGAAGTCGGCGTTGGTGCGGTAGCCGTCGAAGAAGTGCTCGGCATCGAAGAACACGCGCCTCCCCTGGCTGCGCAGGTACTCGATCGAGTCGGCGACCATCAGCACCGCTTCGGCGGGGGTTGTGCGGAGTGCATGCTCGACGTGGTAGTCCCATGTCTTGCCGACTAGGCAGATGACGTCGGTCCCGGCGGCCAGCAGGGCCGCCAGCTGCTCATCGTCCTCGGGTCGGGCGTCCTTGCGGCGGGTCGATCCAAACGCGGTGAGTACGGCGTGCTGGAGATCGAGCTCGGTCTTGGCTCTCTCGAAAAACTCGTCGTCTTTGGGGTTGGCCCCGGGCCAGCCACCTTCGACATAGGCCACTCCGAGATCGTCGAGCAGACGGGCCACCACGAGCTTGTCGTTGGCCGTGAGCGAAATGCCCTCCTGCTGGGTTCCGTCGCGAAGGGTCGTGTCGTAGATCTCGACTGATCGTTGGCTCATTGCTCTCTCACGTCGTTTGGTGGTTTGATGGTCGTTTGGCTTGAAGTCGTTTGGGACAGAAAAAAGCCCTCCGGGTGGAGGGCAAACGGCACACGCACCCCGGTCGGGGCGGTGCGCCTAACGGATAATGATGCTGTAGCGGTACTCCATCGTCCCCGGAGTATGGACGGGAGCGCGAAATCCGTCAACTGGCGTGGGGCTCATAGCCCGTCAGATTCCTCCGTAGTCCGAGTAACACCAACCGTGGTAATCGACAGCAGTGGCCGGAAACGCGGACAGATCGATGTAGTAGTCGGGGTCCCCGCAAACGATGACGATGACAAGTCCGGGCTCCTTGGAAATCCACGCGCTGATCACTCCGTCGGGTATGTCTCGATCGCTGATCTGGGTCTTGATCGACTCGAGGATGGCCTCGAGCTCGGTCAGCGAGTGGGGGACCTTGATGACTACTGCACCGGCCACCGGGATGGAATCGGAAGCCAGAATCACCACGTGTTCGGTGTCAGCGAATGCTCCGGTGAACGCGTCGCCTAGCTGCTCCTTTGCGCGTGCTATCACCTGTTCGGTGTTGCGCGCATTGGTGATCTCGCTTGGGGTGGCAAAAAGGGCCCGCAACTTGACATTGTCATTCTCGGCGACCGCCGCCGCGATCTCTCGTTCGCGCCGGGTCAGCCGTTCGATCGTGGTTTCCACTCTCTCGGTAGGCGGGCCCTGCGGGTCGACCTGATCGTCCTTGAGGGCCGTCACCACGGCTGCGCCTGCGGCGACAAGGATCAGCGATAGCAGCCAAAAGCGAATATGGGGTCTCCTGCGAGCATGCTGGAGACATCGGTATTTGGCACTCCAGAGTGAAGCGTCAAGGCGCGCCGCTGCTAACCTCGCCGCTGTGAATACGACCGGACGTTGGTGGTGGCGCAGCTGAGGAATCTCCGCGCGCAGTAACGTCCCATAACGCCGGAGGTCATGGCCCCGGCGTTTCTCTTTGGTGCATGATCTCCAGAAAGAATGAGAAGCAAGATGAGTGACGATCGTCAGACTGTGTTTTCCGGGCTCCAGCCGACCGGCAACATCCACATCGGTAACTATCTCGGGGCGCTCGTCAACTGGGTCAAGCTCCAGGACGAGTACGACACGATCTACTGCGTCGTCGACCTCCACGCGATCACGGTCGGCTACGACCCGGCCGAGTATCAGAAGGAGCGGCTCGAGGCCGCCAAGATGCTGATGGCGTGTGGCATTGACCCCAACCGCTCCCTGTTCTACTTCCAGAGTCAGGTTCCCCAGCACGCCGAGCTGTCGTGGATCCTGGGGACGATGACTCCCACGGGTGTGCTCAACCGGATGACCCAGTACAAGGAGAAGGCGGAGGCTGCCGGCGCCAATCTGGGGTTGTACTCGTATCCGGTGCTGATGGCCGCCGACATCCTGCTGTACCGGGCGAACCTGGTTCCGGTGGGGGACGATCAGCGGCAGCACCTCGAAATGACTCGCGACTTGGCGGAACGGTTCAACAACCGGTTCGGGGAGGTGTTCCCGATTCCGGACGCCCTGATCCCGGAGAAGTCGGCTCGGGTCATGTCCTTGGCCGATCCGACCTCGAAGATGTCGAAGTCTCATGCCAACGAGAAGAGCCGGGTGTTGCTCCTGGATTCACCCGACGTGATTCGCAAGAAGATCAAGTCGGCGGTCACCGATTCGGAGCCAACGGTGCGCTACGACTGGAACGCCAAGCCGGGGATCTCCAACCTGCTCGAGATCATGTCGGGATGCACCGGACGATCCATCGACGATCTCGCGGCCGAGTACGAGACCGCCGGGTACGGGGCCTTCAAGGAAGCCGTGGCCGAGTCGGTCGCTAACAAGCTGGCTCCGGTGCGCAGCGCCTATCAGTCGCTCGACGACGCTGAGGTGGCCCGCCTCATGCAGAAGGGGGCACTGGACGCGCGGACCCGGGCCGAAGGCTTCCAGCAGGAGATCCGCAAGGTCACGGGTCTGTCGGCGCCGTAGCGGCGGGGCGAGGCTCGGCGCCTATCTGGCCGCTTCCTCGTCGCGGCTCACAGCGTGTTCGGCAAAGCGGGCGATAGCGGAGATCGTGATGTGGGAGCGGATGGAATGGACAATATCGAACGTGTGCGTCGCCCCCGGTAGTTCGGCGTAGGCCGCCGGCGAATCCGACACTCGTGCCAGCTTCTCGAAGAACTGGCGGGACTCATGTGGGGGCACGACGGCATCCTGGGCACCGTGGATCACAAGCCAGGGTGGTGCGTCCGGGGTCACCCGGTCGAGCGGGGATGCCGCCTGATAGGCAGTGATCGCCTCATCGGGCCGTGCCTTCATGACTATGTTCGGGATCAGGGGCCAGCTGTCGCGAGTCCGGTTGCGGTTGAGGAAGTCGTAGATGCCGTAGAGGGTTATCACCCCGGCGACGCTCGTGTCCTCGGTCTCGAACCCCGGCTGGTATGCGGTGTCATCAGGCGTGAGGGCCGCCAACGCCGCCAGGTGGCCACCAGCCGAGCCGCCGGTGATGACGATCGAGCCGGGATCTCCCCCGAGAGCCGGTGCTTCCCGTTTCAACCAGGCAATGGCTTGTTTCACTGCGATGAGGTGCTCGGGAAAGGTGGCGGCCGGCGACAGCGGATAGGAGATCGAAGCGCATATCCAGCCGCGGGCCGCCAACCGATCCATCAGAGGTCGGGCTTGCTGGCGCCGGTTGCCGCCCCGCCAGCCCCCGCCGTGGACCTGCAGCAACATCGGGGCACCCCCGGGCGCTCCGGCGCGAGCCCGATACACATCGAGGTGGAGCCCGGGCGCATACTCGATGTCGTCGAGCCGCTCGATATCTCCGGGCACCCGCCACGGCCATGCCAGGAGCACGCGAGGCCAGTCGATCTCGACGAAGCCGTTGGCGGAGATCCCCGCAGCGGCCAGTGCCTCTCGCATCACCGGACGGGTCTGCAGCGAACGGCGGATGAGCCATACGTAGATGATCCACGTCGCCACCGTGAGCCCCAGGGCGATCCGCCCGGCCCGGTGGTCGATTGCCCCTGCCCAAATCAGCAACCCGCCGATGGCCGTCCGGCTGATCACCCGTAGCGGAACCAATTCGGCGGTCAGCAGCATTGGGATCCACAGCGGGCGGCGCAGCGGCGGAACATCCGGGCCGGTGCGGCGCAGCGTATTGAGCGCGGTGAGAAAACCGAGCAGGGCGATGAAGAGAAAGAAGCCGGCAGCGAGCATTGAGCCGGAGCCTATTACGACTCCGGGGCTTGCGGGACGGCGATGCGTGGGAGCGGCTAGCTTGCGGCAATGGAGAAGATCTCACCCGCATCATGGGTCGTCAGCGCTGGGCGCTCACGCCGGCCCGGCGAGCCGCTCAATGTTGCTCCCGTCCTTGCCTCCAACTTCTATCTCCCCAGCGAGCGGGTCTACTCACGGGGTGATGGCACCACAACGGCTGAGGCGCTCGAAGAGCTGATCGGTGGCCTCGAGGGTGGTGTTGCTCTCGCCTTTTCGTCGGGGATGGCTGCAGTGGCCGCCGTGCTCCACAGACTGCCCGTCGGCGCGACGCTGGCCGTACCAGAGGACCCGTATCACGGAGTGGCCGGGCTCTGCGCGGAGGGCGAGGAGCTGGGCCGGTGGACGGTGCTCCGGCTCGACCTAGCCGATACCGAGGCGTGGGTGCAGGCCGCCCAGACCGCCGACCTGCTCTGGCTGGAGTCGCCGGCCAACCCGCTCATCACCGTTGCCGATCTGCCGGCGATATGTGGGGCACCACGTAGGGCGGGGACCCTGGTCGCCGTTGACTCCACCTTTGCCACGCCGTTGGTGCAGAAGCCGCTAGAGCTCGGCGCCGACATCGTGATGCACTCGGCCACCAAGTTCATCGGCGGCCATTCAGACCTGCTCGGCGGGCTCCTGGTCTCCCGACGGGTCGAGCTTTTCGACGAACTGGCTGAACGCCGCAAACTCACCGGCGCGATCATCGGCGGGTTAGAGGCGTTTCTGGCGACCCGGGGCGCCCGCACGCTGGCGCTGCGGATCGAACGCGCCCAGCACAACGCCATGGTCCTGGCGGAACGCCTCGAGGCTCATCCCGAGATCAGCCGGGTGCGCTACCCGGGATTGCCCAGCCACGATACTCACGAGGCGGCGAAGCGTTTCATGAGCGGCTTCGGGGCGATGATGAGCTTCGAGACCACAGGGACGGGCGAACGAGCCGGCGCCGTCTGCGAGCGTGCCGAGCTGATCAACCACGCCACCAGCCTCGGCGGTATTGAGTCGACGATGGAACGGCGCGCCGTCATTCCGGGTCAGGAGACCATCCCGCCGACCCTCATCCGCTTCAGCGTGGGCTGCGAGGACGTCGAGGACCTCTGGAACGACCTGAGTCAAGCGCTCGAGGCCACGCGCGCCTAGAGGGGGCGTGTCGCTTTCTCGTTGAACGACTGTGCCGCGTTTTGAGGAGACTCTTGGCCCACCCGTGGCGCTGGTACCCTGCGGCCAGCTGGCGTATCTGAAGGGGTCTTCGTGGAGATCGAGATTGGTATTGCGAAATCGGGCCGTCGAGCGTGGGGCTTCGACGACATAGCCATCGTTCCGTCACGGCGGACGAGGGACCCGCATGACGTCGATCTGTCGTGGCAGCTCGATGCCTACAAGTTCGAACTCCCAATGATGGCTTCAGCGATGGACTCGGCTGTGAGCCCGAGGACCGCAGTCGAGATCGGGCGCCTCGGGGGACTCGCCGTCCTCAATCTCGAGGGGCTGTGGACCCGCTATGAGGACCCCATGCCGGTTTACGCCGAGATCGCCGCCGCCCCACATGACGAGGCGACCCGCACTATTCAGAAGGTCTACCAGGAGCCGGTGAAGCCGGATCTCATCGGACGGCGGGTAGAGGAGATCAAAGCCGGCGGCGTGATCGCAGCGGCGAGCCTCACACCGCAGCACGTCGAGGGCCTCCATCAGCCGGCGCTCGACGCCGGGCTCGACATCCTCGTGATTCAGGGCACCGTCGTGTCGGCCGAGCATGTGTCGAGCCGCGCCGAGCCGCTCGATCTGTTCAAGTTCATCGCCACCCTCGATGTCCCGGTGATTGCAGGGGGAGTGGCGTCCTTCGCCGGCGCCCTCCACATCATGCGGACGGGAGCCGCCGGCGTACTCGTCGGGGTTGGTCCCGGTGCCGCCTGCACCTCCCGAGGTGTTCTCGGTATTGGTGTGCCCCAGGCAACTGCCATCGCCGACGCCGCCGGGGCGCGCACTCGCTATCTCGAAGAGGCAGGTCGCTACGTCCACATCATCGCCGACGGCGGGATGCGCACCGGCGGTGACGTCGCCAAGGCCATCGCCTGCGGGGCCGATGCCGTGATGCTCGGCTCTCCGATCACCGCGGCGGAAGAGGCGCCCGCGCAGGGTTATCACTGGGGTATGGCGACATTCCACCCCACTCTGCCGCGCGGAACCAGGGTTCAAACCGGCCGCCTGGGGACCCTGGCCGAGATTCTCAAAGGACCCGCCTACGAGAACGACGGCCGCCGCAACCTCTTCGGAGCGCTCCGTGTGTCAATGGCGACGACCGGATATGCCGACGTCAAGGAATTCCAGAAGGCTGAAGTGATGGTGGCCCCGGCATTGCAGACCGAAGGCAAACGGCTCCAGCAGAGCCAAGGCGTTGGAATGGGATGACCGTTCCCAGCACATCGGGCCAGGCGTCCGGCGGCGATTTCGACAAGGTTCTGGTTCTCGACTTCGGAGCCCAGTACGCCCAACTGATCGCCCGGCGGGTCAGGGAAGCCAGCGTCTTTTCCGAGATCGTGGCTCGTGACATCACGGCGGCCGAGGTCAAGGCGCATAACCCGACTGCTTTGATTCTCAGCGGCGGGCCGGCCTCGGTGTATGCCGAGGACGCCTACGACCTCGACCCGGCGATTCTCGAGATGGGCATCCCCACCCTCGGCATTTGCTACGGGCATCAGGCTATGGCTCATGTCCTCGAAGGCGTGGTGGCCGCCAACGACATAGCCGAATACGGTCGAGCTGAATTGCGTGATGCCGCCGGCGGAGCTCTTTTCCGGGACCTGCCGGAAGAGCAGGTCGTGTGGATGAGTCACAAGGACGCGGTCGTTGAGCCTCCCGCCGGCTTTGCCGTCACCGCCTCCACCTCCGATTCACCGGTGGCCGCCATGGAAGATCCCGAGCGCGGCCTATTCGGTGTGCAGTTCCATCCGGAGGTCGCGCACACCGAGTTCGGCCAGGAGATCTTGAAGCGCTTTCTCTACGACGTTGCGGGCGCGAGGCCCAACTGGACGCACGTCGGGATCATCGAGCAATCGGTCGCTGCGGTGCGCGCTGCCGTCGGCGACGGCAAGGTCATCTGTGGCCTTTCGGGCGGCGTCGACTCGTCGGTGGCCGCTGCCATGGTCCACAAGGCCATTGGCGACCAGCTCGTGTGCGTGTTTGTCGACCACGGTCTGATGCGGCACAACGAGGGCGTCCAGGTCGAGGACACATTCCGGCGTGCCTTTCACATGAACCTCATCCACGTCGACGCCGCCGATCGGTTCATCGACGCCCTCGCCGGCATCACTGATCCCGAGCAGAAGCGCAAGATCATCGGCGAAACCTTCATCCGCGTCTTCGAGGAAGCTGCCGCCGACCTCGAGGACGCCCGCTATCTGGTTCAAGGCACGTTGTACCCGGACGTCATCGAGTCGGGCACCAAGGACGCCGCCAAGATCAAGAGCCACCACAACGTTGGCGGCCTGCCGGACGATATGAAGTTCGATCTCGTCGAGCCGTTGCGCGATCTCTTCAAAGACGAGGTGCGCGCCATCGGAGCGGAGCTCGGATTGCCCGAAGAGATCGTGTGGCGCCAGCCGTTCCCGGGCCCGGGTCTCGCTGTGCGCATAATCGGCGAGATCACCAGGGAACGCCTCGACATCCTGCGGGCTGCCGACGCCATCGTGCTCGAGGAGATTCGTCGGGCCGGGCTATATCGGGAGCTATGGCAGACCTTCGGTGTGCTGCCCGCAATCAGGTCCGTCGGAGTCCAGGGGGATGGGCGAACCTACGCCTATCCACTGATCCTCAGGGCGGTGACGTCCGATGACGCAATGACTGCCGATTGGGCCCGTCTGCCCTATGAGGTTCTCGAGCGAATCTCGTCCCGCGTGATCAACGAGGTCCCCGGCATCAACCGGGTCGCCTATGACATCTCCAGCAAACCCCCCGCCACAATCGAGTGGGAGTAGGCGCTCGGCTGGCGCCTCGCTTCAGTACGTCGACAGTACTCAGTATTCAGGATCGCACGGCTGGCGCCTCGCTTCAGAATTCAGAGGCGCGCGACCACGTAAGTCGCTTACTGACTACTGGATACTGAATACTGAGTACTGAGTACTGACAAACTGACTAGACACTCCTTCAGACATCCCGTATTTTCGTCGATATCACCTCTGCATGCTTTTGGAATTACCCCGCCGAGGTGAATCGTGACCTGGACTGACGACCCAGAGTTGCAGGAGATGTTCATGACCGAGCTCGAAGAGCGCTCGGCTCGGCTCGTCGGTGGCGGCAAAGCCATGATCAGTGGCACCATCGACGCCGACGTGGCGACCACCATGTTGCGGGAAGGCCACACGATCAAGGGCACCGGCCGCGTGATGGGTTTTGACGCCATCTCCGTGGCCGGCCAGCAGCTCGAGATGCTATGGCGCAGAATCCAGTCCGAGGAATTGACGCCGACCGCCGAGATCGGTGAGGGCATCGTCGGCGTTGCCGGCGAGCTCGTAGGAGCCGGCAGTGGCGATCCCGAAACCGGGACTCCGGAGCTCGTTGAAGCGATGCGCCGGCTCGATGAAGCCCTGGGCGCGGTGTCGTCCGCCGCCAAGCCGAATCTGCGTGCCGTCGAGCCCGTCGAAGCCGGCACCGTCGAGCAGGCTGCTGCCTCGGAAGAAGCCGCCGTCCCCAATGCCGCCGAACCAGCGGCCGAGCCGCCCGCCGAGGAAGCGGCCCGCCGACCCCGAATCAAGCCTCAGACTTCGGAGACGGCCACCCCCGTGGTAAGCCGCGAGGAGGACGCTGCGGCGGCCCCCGATGTCGAGCCATCCGAGCCCGAGGAGTTCCTCCACGAGCACGTGCGGCCGCGGCGTCCCAAGGCCCCGGAGGTAGAACTCCCCGAGCTAGAGCCGGTGCGATCCGCGGAAACACCCGCGGCGGCATCCATCACCGCCGACTTGGGGGGTTTGCTGGGAGCGGTGGAGAGCTGGGCGAGCGTCGAGACTCTTCCGGTGAGCGCCGGGCGGATGTACCGCCTCATCAATCTCGTTGCCCGAATCCGTATCGACCTCGAGGCGACCGACAACCGGATCAGAACGGTCCGCAACTCCGACGACCTCGAGGCCCTCGAATCGGCATTCGGGGCGATTCTCCTTGCTGCCAACGAGCTGGAGCATGACGCTATGCAGCTGGCTGCGGTCCCGCTGTCCTCAATGACGAACACATTGCCCCAGCTCGTCCGTTTCGTCGCCAAGAAGCTCAACAAAGAGGTGCGCTTCGAGATTGTGGGCGACGCGGAAGTGGTCGTCGACCGGCAGGTGCTCGACAAGATCGCCGATCCGCTGCGCCAGCTCGTCGTCAACTGCATAACTCACGGCATTGAGACCGCTGATCAGCGCCAGAAGGCCGGCAAGGCACCAACCGGCTCGATTTCCCTTTCGGCCGTCGTGAAGGATCGGCGGGCCGAGCTCGTTGTGTCCGACGACGGCGCGGGCATTGATTGGGACTCGGTGCGGCAGGTCGCCCTGGACAAGGGCATGCTCACGGCGGCTGAGGCGGCCGATCCATCCAAGCTCAACGACGCTCTCTTCAATCCCGGGTTTTCCACAGGCGGTATGCCGGATCTCGGCGGAAGCGGCAAGGGCCTGTCTTCGGTGTCTGAGGCGGCGGAATCGTTGTTCGGACGAGTCCGGCTGGATTCGACTCCGGGGCGGGGAACAACGGTGACGATGACGGTTCCTACATCACGGGCCCTGCAACGCGTGATGATCTTCGAAAGCGCCGGCATGCAGTGGGGGATTCCGGAAGCCGTCGTCGAGGAGGTACTACCCCTCGAAGGTGCCGCCGTCGATTCGAGCGGCGAGACGTCGGTGCTCGAGTGGCGGGGCGAACGGCTGCCGCTGTCGCCACTCGGCGAACTTGTCGGCGCAACCGACGACCAGCCTCCCAAGAACGTCCTCGTGGTTTCCCATCGTGTCGGCTCCGTGGCGATAGCCGTGAGAAACGTTCACGGTATCCGCGAGGTGGCCGCCAAGGAGCTGGGACCGCTGTTGGCAGGTCCGTCGCACATCACCGGAGCCGCCCTGCTCGGAGGTGGCGAGGTCGTACTGGTCCTCGATGCGGCCGCTCTCGTCTCGCGCACCCGCGCGGTTCCGATTGAGGATCACCCCGGCTCCCGAGTGCTCGTCGTCGACGACTCGATCGGAGCCCGGGCCGTGGTCTCCGGGGCGCTGGCTTCCAGCGGCTTCGTGACTTCGGTGGCTTCGAGTGCTGCTGAGGCTCTCGAGATCCTGGCCACCAACGAAATCGATGCCCTCGTCGTCGACTTCTCCATGCCGCAGCAGGACGGTGCCCAACTCGTTGCCCAGGTCCGGGAGCGCGGCATCACCGTTCCGGTCGTCATGTTGTCCGGCGTGGCGACAGAAGACGACAAGACCCGCTCCAAGGAAGCCGGCGTTGATGTCTTCTTCGACAAAGCCGACTTCCGCGAAGGCGCCCTGGCCGAGACGTTGCGGGGGATGCTTCGGTCCGGCTAGTGCCCTGTCCAGTTTCGTTGGCGAGGTTGAGGGCGAGTCAGGGGCCTTCCTGGCAAGGACGCAGGACGAAGGCCCATTTGTAGATGCGTCGAGGACGAGGGCCGAGGGGGGTTTGGGTGAGGCCATGCCGACAAACACCCATCCGAGCCAGCCGATGGCCAAACGTCCCGAGCTAGCCAGGGGGGTTCCTGGCCGCCGTCAACCCGGCGAACGTTGCTGGTCAGGGCACCAGCCGAAACTACGCCCATGTAACTTGGCGCGGTCGTCCCCCGTATAATCGATGTTCATGCCCGATTCCCTCCTTCTCGATGACCTCAACCCTGCACAGCGCGAAGCCGTGGCCGCGGTCGACGGCCCAGTGCTCGTCGTCGCCGGCGCCGGATCCGGCAAGACTCGGGTCCTGACCCGGCGAGTGGCCCACCTCATCGACGACCACGGCGTATCACCGTTCGCGATTCTGGCGATCACCTTCACCAACAAGGCCGCATCCGAGATGAAGGAAAGGGTGGGGGCACTCGTGGGAGGTGTCGTCCGCGACATGTGGGTGTCGACCTTCCACGCCAGTTGCTCGCGCATCTTGCGACGGGAAGCGCACCGGTTGGGCTATCGATCGTCGTTCTCGATATATGACCAGGCGGACTCTCTGCGCCTCATCACGCTGTGCATCAAGGATCTCGACCTCGATCCGAAACGCTTCCCACCGCGCAACATCCGCGCGGCGATCTCGGCAGCGAAGAACGAACTGATCGATTTCGAGACATTCGCGCACAACGACGCCGGGTTCTATCACGAGAAGGTCGCCGACGTGTACCGGCTGTATCAACAGCGCCTGGTCGAGGCGTCGGCCATGGACTTCGACGACATGCTGATGGTCACCGTTGAAATACTCCAGGCCTTCCCCGACGTGCTCGGCCACTACCAGCAGCGGTTCCAGTACGTGATGGTGGACGAGTACCAGGACACGAACCACGCCCAGTACATGCTGGTGCGGCTTCTGACCGAAACGCACAACAACCTCTGTGTCGTCGGCGATTCCGATCAGTCGATCTACCGGTTTCGCGGCGCCGACATTCGCAACATCAACGAGTTCGAGAAGGACTTCCCGGACGCTCGCATCATCCTCCTCGAGCAGAACTACCGATCCACGCAGACGATCCTCGAGGCGGCCAACTCGGTGATCTCCAACAACACCGGGCGAGCGCCGAAGAGCTTGTGGACCGACAGCGGCCGGGGCGACCGGGTCCGCTCGTACGAGGCGCAGGACGAGCACGATGAGGCGGCCTACATCGCCGAGGAGGTGGGAGCCCTCGAGAAGGCGGGGCGGCGGCTCTCCGACATCGCCGTCTTCTATCGCACCAATGCCCAGAGCCGCGTAATTGAAGAGCTGTTCGTCAAATACGCGATCCCGTACCAGGTGGTCGGCGGCCTCAAGTACTACGACCGCCGTGAAGTGAAGGATGCCCTCGCCTATCTGCGGGTGCTGGTGAACCCCGCCGACGTTGTGTCGCTGAAGAGGATCGTCAACACGCCGAAACGGTCCATCGGCGATACGAGCGTTGCTCATGTCGACCGATATGTCGAGCAGAATGGGATCACCCTTCTGGAGGGGCTCCGAGAGGCCGATCAGAACGATCGGCTGAGCACCCGAGCCCAGAAGTCGATCGCAGAGTTCGTGAGCCTCTACGACCACCTGGCGGCCGCCGCAACCGGCGGCCCGTCCGGGGCGCTCGAGGCGGTGCTCGAGATGTCCGGCTACATGGACTGGGTGCGCTCCGAAAGGAGCATCGAGGCAATGGGCCGCGAGGAGAACCTCAAAGAGCTGCTGTCGGCCGCCGCCGACTTCGAGGAGACCGGCCCGGCCGCCATCGGCCTTGCCGACTGGACCGAGATGGACGGAATTGCCCGGCTCAACGCCTTTCTCGAGTCGATCAGCCTCGTCACCGACATGGACAGCTACGAGGACAGCGATGTCGTCACCCTCATGACCCTGCACAACGCCAAAGGCCTGGAGTTCCCGGTTGTGTTCATCGCAGGGCTCGAAGACGGCGTCTTCCCTCACATGCGGTCTCTCGGCGACCCCGTGGAGTTGGAGGAGGAGCGCCGCCTCGCATACGTCGGCATAACCCGGGCTGAAGAGACCCTGTTCCTGACAAGGGCGTGGAGCCGCAACCTGTGGGGCGGCAACAGTTTCAATCCGCCGAGCCGCTTCCTGCGGGAGATTCCCGACCACCTCACGGAGCAGGCGACTCGCCAGAAGCGCAGCCGTCTGGAACTCGCCACGGGTCCGCAGCAACGGGTCGAGGGCGACGAGATCGGCCGTGGCGATCGGGTCCGCCATGCTCACTGGGGCGACGGCGTCGTCGAGGATATCTCCGGAGAGGGCGACCGCGCCGAGGCCTTCGTCGAATTCAGCGACCACGGCAAGAAGCGGCTCCTGCTCGCCTGGGCCCCGCTGGAGAAGGTGTAGCCCCACAAGCGTTCTTGCGGACATGCGCGCCGATATCGGCGCGCATGTCCGCAAGAACGGAAGGGCTTGATGCGCGCCACGCAACAAGGATTACCCTTGTTCCCATGCCGACGCGGATTCTCATTGCCAAGCCCGGTCTCGATGGACACGACCGGGGAGCCAAGGTGGTCGCTCGGGCCCTGCGTGATGCCGGGTGCGAGGTGATTTACACGGGATTGCACCAGACGCCGGAGCAGATCGTCGATGCGGCACTCGAAGAAGACGTTGCCGCCGTTGGCCTGTCCGCGTTGTCGGGTGCCCACATGACACTCTTCCCCCGGGTGGTCGAGCTTCTCGCCGAGCGTGATGCCGCCGACATCGTGGTATTCGGCGGGGGGATAGTCCCGGAGAGCGACGTGGAGGCGCTGCAGGCGAAGGGGATTCGGGCGGTGTTCGGTCCGGGAACGTCGCTCCAGGAGATCACCGACTGGGTGGGCGAGAACCTCTGAGAACGCCGTGACCGGGCCGCGCATCTTTGGGATCCCGGCGACTGAGGCACCCGTCGTCGCCGTCATCAGAAGAGGTCCAAGCGATTGGGTGCACATCGGGGCCTAGAACACCGCCGAGGACACATACGAGCCCGGCGCCTGGTTGCGCGGCGTCATCTATCCGCAGAAGTGCGATCTGTCACCCAACGGGAGATGGTTGCTCTACTCGGCGATGCAAATCGGGTCCGGTTGGGCGGCGGGAGACATCTACGAAGCCATCTCGCGGCTGCCGTGGCTGACCGCGCTGGCGGCTTGGAATAGCGGAACGACCTACACGAGGGGTATGCACTTCGAGCCGGACACGGCGCAGACCGATGTCGGCCCCCCCGATGTCGGCGATGCGGCCGCCATGTTGGCCCGATATGGCCTCAGTTGGACCCGACCCGACCAGTTCGCCGTAGAGCGGCGCCGCGGCTGGGAGGAGAGCATCGATACACCACACCGGGATGCGGGCGGCCCTTGGGATGAGAACCGACGTGTAGAGATGGTGAAGCGCTCCGGGGAGGTAACGCTGCATGTCGAGGGTCGCTACGCGGCATTCCGCACCGGCGATCCCGCCGATGGCCGGCCCGTCTACTGGATCACGCGTGGCGACGAGCTGGAGGTTCTCGACGGAGTGCAGTGGGCAGATTGGACCCCGCAGGGCCGGCTCCTGGTCGCGACGGCGGACGGAATGCTCGAAACCAGGCGGGGTGCCGAAGGACCGGCCGTGAGGGTGGCCGATCTCGCTCGTCTCCGACCCGAACCCCAGGCTGCTCCAGACAGCGCCACCGAGGTGTAGCCGGATCGCGAGACGCAGCGAGGAGCGGCCGCCACGCCCCTGTCTCGACCCCCAGTTCGATATCTGCGGTGAGTTTTGGTGAAATGGCGCTCGCCCGCCGGGCAGGAGGACCCTTTGAAGATTCATGAGTACCAGGCCAAACAGCTGATGGCCGCCCGGGGGATCCCCGTTCCCCAGGGTGTTGTCGCCACCACGGTCGACCAGGCGGTTGCCGCCGTGCGCCCCTTGATCGAGGAAACCGGCAACAAAGTTGTCGTGGTGAAGTCGCAGATCCACGCCGGCGGGCGGGGCAAAGGCCGCTTCGAGGAGCATCCCGAAATCGGGGGAGTCAACGTCGTGACGGCGGGCATCGACGGCGGCATTGTGGCTGCCGAGGATCAGGTGCGCGAGCTGGCCGGGAAGATGCTCGGCTCGACGCTGGTGACGATCCAGACGGGAGCCGAGGGCAAGACCGTCAACACGCTCTACATCGAACAGGGCATCGATATCTCCGACGAGCTGTATCTATCGGTGCTGCTCGATCGTGCAGTGAGCCGTAACATCGTTATGGCCTCCAGCGAGGGCGGCACCGAAATCGAGGTCGTCGCCGCGGAGACGCCGGAGAAGATCCTCCGCGAGGAGATCGACCCGGCGCACGGGCTGCTGTCATTCCAGGCGGCCCGGCTCGCCTACGGCCTCGGGCTCGAAGGTGACGCCCAGCGCAACGGAGCGAGGTTTGTCCAAGCGCTGTCGACGGCGGCCGTAGAGCTCGACGCCGACATGATCGAGATCAACCCGCTTGTCGTGACCACGGACGGTAAGGTGATGGCCCTCGACGGCAAGATGAGCTTCGAGGCCAATGCCCTGTACCGCCATCCCGAAGTGGTGGCGATGCGCGACTTCAGCGAAGAGGATCCCGCAGAAGCAGCCGCCAAAGAGCACGATCTGAGCTTCATCAAGCTGGACGGCACCATCGGGTGCATGGTCAACGGCGCCGGCCTCGCCATGGCGACGATGGACATCATCAAGTACGTCGGGGGCGAACCGGCGAACTTCCTCGACGTGGGTGGGGGAGCCACCGCCGACAAGATCACTGAAGCCTTCAAGCTGATTACGGCCGACCAAAACGTCAGAGGCATCTTCGTGAACATCTTCGGCGGGATCATGAAGTGCGACACCATCGCGGAAGGCGTTGTCGAGGCGGTCGGCGAGGTCGGTCTCGAAGTGCCGCTCGTGGTGCGCCTCGAAGGCACGAACGTCGAACTCGGTAAGCAGATCATCGACGAATCGGGGCTGAACGTCGTCAGCGCCGCCGACATGAAGGACGGAGCCAAGAAGATCGTGGAGCTGACGTCATGAGCATTCTCATCAACGCCGACACCAAGGTCCTGATTCAGGGGATGGGACGCACCGGGAGCTTTCACACGGACAAGGCCATCGCCTACGGCACCCGGATGGTGGGAGCCGTCCATCCGTCCAAGGCGGGAACCGTCCAGAAGTTCACCGGTGAGACCGATCACTCCGGTGTCCAGGGCCGCCCGGACGGCTACGACGTCGACGTCCCGATCTTCCGTTCGGTTGTCGAGGCGATGAGCGAAACGGGCGCCACCGTCAGCGTGGTGTATGTGCCGCCCCCGTTTGCAGCAGACGCCATCATGGAGGCGGCCGAGGCCGGCATCGACCTCGTGGTATGCATCACCGAAGGCATTCCGGTGGCCGACATGGTGCGCGCCAAGCGCTATCTCCAGGATCGAGAGACCCGCCTCGTCGGTCCCAACTGCCCCGGGGTCATCACCCCGGGCGAGTGCAAGATCGGCATCATGCCCGGCTACATTCACCAGCCCGGCCGGATCGGCGTGGTGAGCCGCTCGGGCACCTTGACCTACGAGGCGGTCTACCAGCTCACAACGATTGGGCTCGGGCAGACCACCGCAGTCGGTATCGGCGGCGACCCGGTCAACGGGACCAACTTCGTCGACGTTCTAGCGCTGTTCAACGAAGATCCCGCCACCGAGGGTGTGATCATGATCGGCGAGATCGGCGGCACGGCCGAAGAAGAGGCCGCCGCCTGGATCTCCGCCAACATGACCAAGCCGGTCGCCGGTTTCATCGCCGGAACCACAGCCCCTCCCGGGAAGCGGATGGGCCACGCCGGCGCCATCATCTCGGGAGGTATGGGCACCGCGGATGCCAAGATCTCGGCGCTGGAGGATGCCGGGGTGACTATTGCACCGACGCCTTCCGACCTCGGTGCAGCCATGGTTGAGGCTATGGGGTGAGTGGCCGCTCGATCGGGAAAAGCCATACGTGACGGAATTCCTGCTCGGGTTGGGCCTCGGCCTGGGTGCCGGCTTGTCTCCAGGCCCGCTGCAAGCGCTCGTCATGACCTCGACACTGCGACGTGGCTTCGGTGCCGGCGTGAGGGTGGCGGTCGCACCTCTACTCACAGACGCCCCGATAATCGCTCTTACGGTGGCGGTGATATCGACTATCCCGGAAACCGGGGTCCGGGCGATAGCTATTGCCGGAGGTCTCGCCCTGGTGGCCATGGGGATCTGGGAGATAGTCCGGGCCCGGCGTAACTCTGTCGAGACCGGTGAACAATCCGGGGGAAGTGACGACGTGCTGCGCGGCGTTGTCGTCAACGGTCTCAGCCCCCATCCCTGGCTGTTCTGGATAGGGGTCGGAGCGCCTCTACTGGTGGCAGCCTGGCGGGTGACGCCCGGCCGGGCGGTCGCCTACCTGGCCGGCTTCTACCTCACGATCATCGGATCCAAGGTCGCAATCGCCGCCGTCGTCGCCGCCGGCCGGCAACGGCTGTCGACCGAGTGGCGCTATCGCCTGCTGGTCGCCGGTGGCAGCCTCCTGGTGGTCTTCGGAGTCCTCCTCGCAGTCCGCGCGTAGTACGGTCATCACATGTCACGCATTCAATCCTCAATCGAAATCGCCAAGTCGTCCTGGCAGGTCCTCAAGGCCGACAAGGAGCTGCTCCTGCTGCCGATTCTGTCGACGCTGGCCACGCTGGCGACGATCGCGCTGTTCCTGGTTCCGATCTTCGCTTCGACCGACCTGGAGAACTGGGAGCCGGGGGTGGGGCACTACGTGACGCTCTTCGTCATGTATCTCGTGCTCGCCTACGTCACCATCTTCTTCAACGCGGCCCTGGTCAGCGCCGCCCATGAGCGACTCAACGGTGGCGATCCGACCGTCGGCAGTGCCCTGCGGGGAGCGGCCCGGCGGGCGGGCAAGATCCTCCCCTGGGCCATCGTGTCGGCGACGGTGTCTCTGATCCTGCGTTCTCTCGAGGAACGCGCCGGCCTCATCGGCCGCATCGTCATCGGTCTCGTCGGCATGGCGTGGGCGGTGGTGACTTTCCTCGTGCTCCCGATCATCGTCGTGGAGGGGCTTGGCGTGAGCGCCGCGGTCAAGAAGTCGGCCGAGATGTTCCGGCGCACCTGGGGCGAGAACCTGGCGGCTCAGGTGGGGCTCGGGTTTGTCGGGTTCCTGGCGAGCCTTCCCGGAGTCGCCTTGCTATTCCTGGGCGTGACCAACGGAATGCTCGTCCTCATTGCCGTCGGGGTGCTGTGGCTGGCTGGAGTCGCCATCGTCATGGCGACCCTTTCGGGCATCTTCCAGACCGCGCTGTATCACTATGCGGCCGACGGAACGGTGCCCGGCGCCTACTACAACGAGCAGTCGTTTGCCGAGGCATTCCGCAGTAGAAGAGAGGCCCGCCGCTACCGGTAAGCTGACGCCTGCAATGGCACAGGACAGCAGCGACATCGGGGCCCGAATCGTCGTGCTTGCATCTGGCTCGGGATCCAACCTCCAGGTCCTGCTCGACGCCGTCGAGAGCGGCTGGAGCGTCGCCGGGGTGGTGTCCGACCAGCCCGATGCCCGTGCCCTCCGGCGGGCCGCCGCCGCCGAGGTCCCGAGCCGTGTCGTCGAGTGGGGTGACCACGCGGATCGCAACGAGTTCACCGACGCCATCTGTGCCGCGGCCGGCGAGTTCGATCCGGACTACATCGTGCTCGCCGGGTTCATGCGGGTTCTGGGCCCGAGCGCCGTCGTCCAATTCCCGGACCGGATCATCAACATCCACCCGTCCTTGCTTCCCGCGTTCCCCGGGGCGCACGGCGTGCGCGACGCCCTTGCCTACGGCGCCAAGGTCACAGGCGTCACCCTACATTTTGTCGATGAGCACCTCGATCACGGTCCGATCATCGCGCAGGAGGCCCTGGCGGTGATGCCGGGCGACGACGAAGCAGCCCTCCACAGCCGGATCCAGGTGATCGAGCATCGTCTGCTGCCCGAGGTGGTGACGCGGCTGGCAGCGGGAGAATTCGAGATCAGCGGGCGGAAGGTCAAACGAAGGGTGAACGCGTGAATCGGCCGGTCAAGAGGGCTTTGGTTTCAGTTTCCGACAAGTCGGGTTTGGTCGAGTTCGTCGGCCGGCTCGTTGCAGCAGGTGTTGAGGTGGTGTCGTCGGGCGGCACGGCATCCGCCATCGAAGCGGCCGGCCTGCCGGTGACTGCCGTCGCCGCGGTGACCGGTGCCCCGGAGATGCTCGGGGGCCGGGTCAAAACCCTGCATCCGCGCATCCATGCCGGCATCCTCGCCGATCATGGACAGGCAGATCATCAGGAAGACCTGATGGAGCAAGGCATCGCGCCGTTCGAGCTGGTCGTGGTCAACCTCTATCCGTTCGAAGCGACTGTGGCCAACCCTGATGTGACGGCTGCTGAAGCAATCGAGAAGATCGACATCGGCGGCCCAACGATGCTGCGGGCGGCTGCGAAGAACCACGCCTGGGTGGGAGTGGTGACGTCTCCCGACCAGTACGACGAGGTGGCTCAGGCCGTTGAAGGGGGCGGCCTCAGCGACGAGCTACGCGCCCGGCTGGCCCGGGCGGCCTTCTACCGAACCGCGGCCTACGACGCCGCCATCGTCGGCTGGCTCCATCGAGACCAGACGCTGCCGGATCGGTTGGTGTTGGCCTTCGAGAAGGCTGATGATCTGCGGTACGGCGAGAACCCGGAGCAGGCAGCCGCGGTGTATCGCCGTCCGGATGGTGGTGGCTGGTGGCAGCGCGCCGAACAGCTCCAGGGGAAGGCAATGTCCTTCAACAACTATGCCGACACCGAGGCGGCGTGGCGCTTGGTCAGTGACCTCGCCGAGCCCGGCGTTGCGGTCATCAAGCACACCAACGCGGCGGGTGCCGCTGTGCGCCCAACTCTTGCCGAGGCTTTCACCGCAGCCTGGGAGTGTGATCCGCTGGCGGCCTTCGGCGGTGTCGTTGCCGTCAACACTGAACTCGACGCCGCGACCGCTGAGCTGATCACCGCCTTCTTCATCGAGGTCGTGATAGCGCCGGCGGTCTCCGACGAGGCCCGGGCGCTTCTTGCCGGCAAGGCCAACCTGCGGGTGATCGGTGCCCCGCCGCCCGGACGGTCGGATCTCGATCTGCGGCGTCTTGAGCACGGGATGCTGGCCCAGCAGCGGGAGTTGGTTCCGTTGGCTGAGGCCTCGACCTGGCCTGAAGACTGGTCCATTGTTTCGGCCCGCAAACCGACTGCCGAGGAGCAGGCCGACCTGGCATTTGCATGGGTGGTAGCGGCTCACACCAAATCGAACTCGATCGTCGTGGCGGCCAATGAGACCGCCGTTGGTGTTGGTGCCGGCGATCAGAGCAGGGTGGGAGCGGCCCAGCGGGCCCTCGCCAAAGCCGCCGAGCGCGCCGCCGGTGGAGTTGCCGCCAGCGACGCCTTCTTTCCATTTCGTGATGGTCTCGATGTGCTGGCAGCTGCCGGCGTAACCGCGGTGATCGAGCCCGGTGGCTCGATGCGGGACGACGAGGTAATCGCAGCTGCTGACGAACACGGTATGGCCCTGGTCTTCACTAATCGGAGGTATTTCAAACATTGAGCGCTCAAGTGCTATCAGGTAAGGAAGTTGCGACAGTCGTTCGCGCCGAGGTCAAGGAGCGGGTAGCCGCCCTGGCCGAGATGGGCCGCACAGTCGGCTTGGCCACGGTCCTCGTCGGCGAAGACGCCGCATCCCAGGTGTACGTGCGCGGGAAGCACCGCGCAGCCACCGAGGCTGGCATGCTGTCGTTCGACCGGACCCTTCCCGCGGATACGACCCAGGACAAGGTGGAAGACCTCATCCGGGAGCTCAACGAAGATCCCCAGGTCGACGGCATGATCGTCCAGCTTCCGCTACCCGACGGGCTAGATGGCAACCAGGCCGTGGAGTTGATCGCCCCGGCGAAGGACGCTGACGGTCTCCACCCCGACTCCCTGGGGCGACTGGTACTCGATCGGCCGGGGCCGCGTCCGGCGACGCCCGCCGGGATCATGCGGATCCTGTCCCACTACGAGGTAGAGACAAGCGGCAAGCTGGCGGTGGTCATCGGCCGTTCATTCCTGGTGGGACGACCCATGTCGCTGCTTCTGAGCGTCAAAGGTGTTGACTGCACGGTGATCCAAACCCACTCACGGACGCCCGATCTCCCGGGTGTTGCTCGGGAGGCGGACATCCTCATCGTCGCCATCGGCCGGCCCAACTTCGTGACCGCCGATTTCGTGAAGCCGGGGGCAACGATCATCGATGTTGGTATCAACCGCACCGACGACGGCCTCGTCGGCGACGTGGACTATGACGGCGTGTTCGACATCGCCGGAGCGATCACACCGGTGCCGGGCGGCGTCGGCCCGATGACGATCGCTTCACTGCTGGAGAACACGGTGAGCGCCGCCGAACGCTCTGCGGCGGCGGCTGGAGCCTGACTTTCGGGTTCAGCGCTCCGGCTACGCTTGCGTCCAAACGTCGTGACAGGAGAGCAGTCAAACATGGCGACAGCCATCACAATGGGCCGTGACGGCCTGCAGGTACCGAATGACCCGATCGTCCCATTTATCGAGGGTGACGGTATCGGCCCCGACATCTGGGTCGCTTCGCAGCGCATCATGGATGCCGCCGTCGAGAAGGCTTATGGCGGCGAGCGCGCCATCGCGTGGCAGGAGGTGTTGGCGGGGCAGAAGGCCTTCGACCAGACCGGGCAGTGGCTTCCCGACGAGACCGTCGAGGCCTTCCGCAACTTCCTCGTCGGCATCAAGGGACCGTTGACCACACCCGTCGGCGGCGGGATCCGCAGCCTCAACGTTGCGCTGCGCCAGATCCTCGATCTGTACGTCACGTTCCGCCCGGTTCGCTGGTACAAGGGCACTCCCTCACCGGTGAAGAGCCCCGAACTGGTCGACATGGTGATCTTCCGTGAGGCCACCGAGGACGTCTATGCCGGTAAGGAGCTCGAGGCTCACACCGAGGGCGCTCGGGAGCTCCTCGACTATCTCTCCGAGACCTTCGGCTGGGACATCAAGGAGGACAGCGGCCTCGGCATCAAACCCGTTTCGGAATCGGGGAGCAAGCGGCTGATCCGGGCCGCCATCAAATACGCCGTCGAAGAAGGCCGCAAGTCGGTGACGTTGGTCCACAAGGGCAACATCATGAAGTTCACCGAGGGCGCGTTCCGCACCTGGGGCTACGAATTGGTGCGTGACGAGTTCTCCGACGTTGCCGTCTCCTGGGAGGACTGCGGCGGCGATCCGGGCGACAAGGTTCTCGTCCAGGACGTCATCGCGGACGCTTTCCTCCAGCAGATCCTCACCCGGCCCGCCGAGTACGACGTGATCGCGACGATGAACCTCAACGGCGACTACATCAGCGACGCACTGGCGGCTCAGGTAGGCGGGATTGGGATCGCGCCCGGCGCCAACATCAACTACGTCACCGGCCACGGCCTCTTCGAGGCAACCCACGGCACGGCTCCGAAGTACACGGGCATGGACAAGGTGAACCCGGGCTCGTTGACGCTCTCCGGGGAGATCATGTTGCGCTATATGGGCTGGAAAGAGGCGGCGGACCTCATCGTTGTCGGCCTCGAGAAGGCCATATCGTCGAAGATCGTCACGTACGACTTCGCCCGCCTGATGGAGGGCGCCACCGAGGTGAAGACCAGTGAATTCGCCTCGGCAGTAATCGAGAATATGTAGTCCCCTCAGGAGGCCTGAACAATGAGCAAAGTCACAGTGGTTGGAGCCGGCAAGTACGGATCCACGACGGTCCAGCGCCTGGCTGAAGCCGACATCGCAGATGAAGTAGTCATGACCGACATCGTTGAGGGCCTGCCGCAAGGTCTGGCGCTCGACATGAACCAATCGCGGCCCGTTCTCGGCTACCGCACTCTCGTTACCGGCACCAACGATTACAGCGACACTGCGGGCAGCGATGTTGTCGTGATCACTGCGGGATTGCCCCGCAAGCCGGGCATGAGCCGCATGGATCTACTCGGCGTGAACGCCGGGATCGTCACCGATGTGGTCAACCAGCTCATGGAGCACTCACCGCAGGCAACGCTGGTCGTTGTTACGAACCCATTGGATCAGATGACGACTCTCGCAGCAGAAGTGTCGGGTCTTCCCCGCAGCAAGGTGATGGGCCAGGCCGGCATGCTCGACTCAGCCCGGTTCGCCCATTTCATCTCGGAGGCAGCAGATGTCGACATCCTCGAAGTCGAGGCGGTAACGCTCGGAAGCCACGGAGACACGATGGTCCCCGTACCGTCGCTGTGCAAGGTCGGTGGCAAGCTGCTCTCCGACGTGCTCGATGCGGCCACGATCGATGAACTCGTCGATCGCACTCGCAAGGGTGGGGCTGAGATCGTGGGGCTGCTCAAGACCGGCAGCGCGTACTACGCCCCGTCGGCGGCCGCAGCGAAGATGGTTGAGGCCATTCTCACCGATTCCGGCGCAACCATGCCGGTGTGCGCGTGGACCGAAGGCCAGTACGGGATCGAAGGCGTCTACCTCGGTGTGCTCGCCAAGCTCAACGCTTCGGGTATCGGCGAAATCGTTGAGGTCGACCTGACCGACTCCGAGACCGCGGCCCTCCGCGAAGCCGCCGTCGCCGTGAAGGAAAAGGTCGAGGACCTGAAGCAGATCTAGAGTCTCGGGAGGCGGTACGCGGCGACTCGGCCAAATCCTGACTTGGCCGAAACCTTCACCGTGCGGCTGCCAGCTCTCTTGCTGAGGCTTCGGCGGCTTCGCGCTGTTTGGCGGCCCGTTGTTGGCTCTGGACGATGTCACGGCGGCGGGCCCACAGCATCACGGCACCGATGAACACCAGGATGACTCCGATGTTGGCGAGGAAGTATCCCCATGTCACCTGCGTGTCCCGATACTGACCCGGGATGAAGGGGTCCGTCTCGGATTGCAGCCGTATGAGCGTTGACCGAATGGCCGCTCCCGAAAACCCGATGGCCGTGCCGGCCACGAGTGCCGAGGCGATGAGCATGCGGTTGGCCGCCATGCTTGGTGTCTTCATCAGACTCGTCACGACGCCCAGGAGGACCATGATGATCAGGATGCCGACGTGTGCCGGCACCGTCATCTCATCGCCGATGATGAGGCCGAGCAAGATGGTCACAACGAAGATGATCGCCATCTTGATCAGCGTCCCGGTGGCGCCGCCGAGGGTGTTGGCGACCGCGTCCAGGGAGCGAGCTTCCGCGTAGCGGGTCGCGCCGAATGCGATTCCGATCCCGATGGCAACCGCAAGCAGGAAGGCGACAATGGAGTCACTCGCGACAGTGACGTCTTCACCCCCGGCAAAGACGAGCGCGATCAACCATCCGGCGATGATCATTGCGGCGACTATCGCGAGTGAGTTCCACAAACTCTGGCTGGCTTTGGACGCCACGAGTAAAACCGCGACGAGGAGGACGAGACCAATCGTGGCGAAGATGGTCCCGTGGACGGACTCGTAGCCGCGGTGCGCCCATGGATTCGCCAGGTAGTTGTTGTCCGGCTGCATCCGGGCGAATTCCCAGACGATCGAGATGACCACTACGAGCGCGCCGCCGATGCCGATTGCGCGAGCCCAATCACGTTTCAACTCAGAATCCTCTTTCCTCCTGAGGCAGACACTCTACCGGCCTCCGCACGTCGTTGGGTGAAGCGCCGATGCGTTGTGATGCAACGGTTCTTGCCGCATTTCGGGGGGAGGAGTAGTCTTACACGCGTGTAATTCTGACCTCGTGCGCTATCAGCTCACAAGGAGGAGGTTTTTGTGAACAAAGCAGAACTAGTCGACGCAGTCGCCGGAAAGACCGGAGACTCGAAGGCTGCAGCCGGCGCGGCGCTCGACGCCGCCCTGGAAGCGATCACCGGGGCTCTGGCCCGCGGTGAGAAGGTACAGCTGACCGGCTTCGGGACGTTCGAGCGTCGTCACCGTGCAGCTCGCATGGGACGTAACCCCCGCACCGGGGCCGCCGTTCCGATCGCGGCGGCCAACGTACCTGCCTTCAAGGCCGGCAAGGCTCTCAAGGACGCAGTAAACATCTAGGCAAAGGGAAACCGAGTTAACCCAGAAGGGACGCACCTAGGTGCGTCCCTTCTGCGTTAACCATCCGATTGGCCTTACGTATCAACAGCTTCTTGGAGGAGGGAGGCTCAGTCATCCCCCTCGCGACCCGTGCGCTCGAACAACTCTAGGGCGCCACCGGAGGCGGTGTGGAGCACTCGAGCAAGTCTTGATTTTGCTCGAAACCCCTAGTACTCCGTTTCGATGTCGGCCATCGCATTGGCCAGTTCGTTGACGGCTGCCTGGTTGAGCAGCAGCTTGGAGACGTTCTTGCCCGAAACCTCGAGCTTGCCCGTCATAAAGGCCAACTGCGTGTTGAGATCCCCCTTGCTGATGCCCACGGCGGTTTCGTAGCTGTTCTTCACGACGACATCGGGGTCGTCGAGCTCACCAAGTCCGACCGTACCGCCTCCCCCGGAAATGTCGACGTAGTAGGCCACATCGTCTCCGTTTGGCATCTCGGTCACCTGGAACTGCAACGCCAGGTCCACCCCTGCGATGGCGCCGGTGAAACCTGCATGATTACTGAGAGCTTCGTTGGCGGCGGCCACGTAGTCCTCGCTGAGAAACTGGACGCTCAAGATCGACCGGTCCTTTCGTTTCGAATCTGTCCCCAAGTGTAGAAGCGACCGGCAGCCACCCGATCTCGGTTGTGATCGATGGGAAAGACGACCACGCTTCCGCAACTCATCGGGCGATGGCGTTGCCGAGCGGCTCGAGCGAATCCTGCTGCTAGCGAAATCCCTTACCGCTGCCCTGCGAGGCGCACGTTGGCGCGCTGGGCCCGTACATAATCCCGGTTCATGTGGGCGATGTAGTCGATCGAGATTCCCTTGGGGCAAGCCGTTTCGCATTCACCGTGGTTGGTGCACGATCCGAAAAACTCCTCCATCACGTCGACCATGGCGAGCGCACGGTCGAAGCGCTCCGGCTGACCCTGGGGGAGGAGGTTGAGATGCGCCATCTTCGCCGCCGTGAACAGCTGAGCGGCACTATTGGGGCACGAAGCAACGCACGCTCCGCAACCGATACAGGCGGCGACATCCATTGAGGCTTCGGCGGCGTCTCGCGGCACCCGCGTGAGGTTGGCGTCGGGCGCCGCCCCGGTGGCGACGCTGATGTAACCGCCGGCCTCGATGATGCGATCGAAGGCGCTGCGATCGACCACCAGATCTTGCACAACCGGGAAGGCGGCGGCTCGCCAAGGTTCGATGACGATTGTGTCGCCGTCGGCGAACTTACGCATGTGGAGCTGGCAGGTGGCAGTTCCCTGTTGCGGACCGTGGGGTTGGCCGTTGATCATCAATCCGCACGTCCCGCAGATGCCTTCACGGCAATCGTGATCGAACGCAATCGGCTCTACTCCGGCCGCCGTCAGCTCCTCGTTGACGATGTCGAGCATCTCGAGGAAGGACGCTTCCGGGCTGATGCCCTTGGCGTCGTACTCTTTGAAAGCCCCATCGCCGGATGGCCCGTTCTGGCGCCAGACTCGTAGCTTGACATCCATTACTTGTAGCTCCTTTGGGCCAACTCCACATATTCGAAGGCGAGCTGCTCCCTGTGTTTGAGCGCCGCCACACCGGGTCCACGCCATTCCCAGGCCGACACATGACTGAAGCCGATGTCGTCTCGTTGCGCCTCGCCCTCCGGGGTCTGGTGCTCCAGCCGGAAGTGGCCTCCGGCCGACTCCTCACGATCGAGAGCGTCTTGGCACATCAGCTCGGCGAGCTCGAAGAAGTCGCTGACCCGCCCGGCGTTTTCGAGCGCCTGATTGAGGCCGGCCGAGTCGCCGAGCACTCTCACGTCGGCGCGGAATTCCTCTCGTAAGGCTGGAATCTCGCTGAGTGCCTTCTCGAGCCCGGGCCGGCTCCGTGCCATTCCGCAATGCTCGATCATGATCTTGCCGAGCTCACGATGGAACCAATCGACTGAGCGAGTGCCTTTGGTTTCGAGGAACCGGCGGGTCTTGTCGCTGACGGCTTGCTCGGCTTCGGTGAACGCTTCATGGTCGGTCGGCACCGGCGGGACGTTGAGGAAGTCGGCGAGGTAGTCGCCGATCGTGTAGGGGAGCACGAAGTACCCATCGGCCAGACCCTGCATCAGGGCGCTGGCGCCCAGCCGGTTGGCCCCGTGATCCGAGAAGTTGGCCTCGCCAATCGAGTACAGGCCCGGGACGGTGGTCATGAGGTTGTAGTCCACCCACAGTCCACCCATTGTGTAGTGGGGGGCCGGGTAGATCCGCATCGGCACCTCGTAGGGGTTCTCGTCGGTGATCCGCTCGTACATCTCGAACAAATTGCCGTAGCGGGCCTCGATCGTATCGCGACCCAGTCGGCTGATGGCGTCGGCGAAGTCGAGGTAGACGCCGTTCCTGAGCGGCCCGACACCTCGCTCTGCATCGATCATGCGCATCGCCGCTCGGCTGGCCACATCGCGTGGCACGAGGTTGCCAAACGAGGGGTAGGCCCGCTCGAGGTAGTAGTCCCGCTCGCTTTCGGGTATCTGGTCCGCGGAGCGGCCGTCTTCGGAGCTTTCCGGAACCCAGATCCGACCGTCGTTGCGTAGCGACTCCGACATCAGAGTGAGCTTCGATTGGAATTCGTCCGAAGCCGGGATACACGTCGGGTGGATCTGCGTGAAACAGGGATTGGCGAACAACGCTCCCTTGAGGTGGGCCCGCCATATCGCTGTGGCGTTGCACGCCATTGCCAATGTGGATAGGTAGTAAACGTTGCCGTAGCCGCCGGTGGCGAGCACGACAGCGTGCGCCGAGTGCGACTTCACTTCACCGGTCACGAGGTCGCGCGTGACAATGCCGGCTGCCCTTCCCTCGTGGACAACGACGTCGAGCATCTCGGTGCGAACGTGCATCTTCACATTTCCGGTGCCGACCTGCCGGGCCAGAGCTTGATAGGCACCGAGCAGAAGCTGCTGACCCGTTTGGCCTCTGGCGTAGAAGGTTCGGGAGACCTGCGCGCCGCCAAAAGAGCGGTTGTCGAGCAGGCCGCCGTAATCGCGGGCGAACGGGACACCTTGCGCGGTGGCCTGGTCGATGATCTCGTTCGATACCTCAGCCAGCCGATAGACGTTGGCTTCCCGGGACCGGTAGTCGCCGCCCTTCACCGTGTCGTAGAAGAGACGCCGGATGCTGTCGCCGTCGTTCGTGTAGTTCTTCGCGGCGTTGATGCCGCCCTGGGCTGCGATGCTGTGGGCCCGTCGAGGAGAGTCGTGGTAGGTGAACGCTTCGACCTCGTAGCCGAGCTCGGCGAGTGATGCGGCCGCCGATGCTCCGGCGAGCCCGGTGCCGACCACGATGACCTTGTACTTCCGTTTGTTGGCCGGGTTGACCAGCTTGATCGAGAACCGGTGGTTGTTCCACTTGTCGGCGATATCGCCTGCGGGGACTTTGGAGTCGAGTGTGATTGCCATGGTGCCCCTCAGTGGATGATGCCGAACATGATGCTGAACGGAACGGTGAGATAGCCGACAGCGATGATGCTCGCCAGAGTCGTCGCAAAGTTGGCTCGCCAGTGATTGAATTTCGGGTTGTTGATGCCGATGCTCTGGAAGAGGCTCCACGCTCCGTGCCAGATGTGAAGCGCGAGGGCCCCCTGAGCGGCTACGTACAGAAGGAATACCGGCCAGCGCTCCAGGCTGGCGATCAGGTTGTCGTATACCTCGCCTCGCGAGAAGTCGGGGTTGGCCATCTTGATGCCGATCGTTAGGTCGGCGAGGTGCCAGATGAGGAAGAGAAGGACGATGACGCCCGTCCAGCCCATGGTCCTGCTGGCGTAGTTGGCGGCGAGGTAGTTGCGGTCGTTCTCGTAGCCGACCTCGCCCCGCGCCCGCTTGTTGGACCGAGTGAGGGTGTAGGCCGAGTGAACGTGGAGAACCAGGGCCACCAGCAGGCCGATGCGGCCGATCCAAACGAGCATGGTCCGCGGCGCAATTGGCTCGCCGATCTCACGCAGTCCCTCGGCATATTCGTTGAGCTGCTGGGAGCCCTCGAAGGCGTGAAGGTTGCCCAACATGTGAAACACGATGAAGCCCAGACCGATGATTCCGGTGATGGCCATCACATATTTCTTACCGACATCAGACTTGTAGAAGCGGATCGGCCAGGGGAGTGATCGCCGGGTTTTTCCAGCGGAGTCGGTCTTCGATTCCGTCGCCGTCACAGCGTTCCTTTCGGCTGCAATCAATTGATGCCACATTATGCGTCTTGTGCGCGCGGGAGTGCCAATTGCGCCATTGGGCACCTTCGGCGGACCGGTCTGATCCTCGAACCCAATATATTTCAAAGGATTCGGGTTGACAGCCGCGCGCCGAGTTGTGAGAATCACACCGTTGTAATTACATCCGTGTAGGAGATTCTTGTGTTTAGTCAGTTGCTCGAGGTCCTCAGCGCGCAGGAACTCGCGTGGCAGGACTTGGCTAATTGCCGTGGCGCCGACCCCGACCTCTTCTTCCCGGAGCGGGGGGCATCGACCAGGACGGCAAAGTCGATATGTCGCGAGTGCTCAGTTCAGCCCGACTGTCTCGAGTTCGCAATCGTGAGTAGTGAGAAGTTCGGGATATGGGGTGGCATGTCCGAGCGAGAGCGCCGGCGCATTCGGCGGCAACGTGCTCTCGACGCGCAGCGCCGCAAGGTGTCCTGAAGCATTTCGTCGTCCGTGGCCGCGGCCTCTACGCTACGGTTCGCGTTAGCGGTGCCGTCTGAGGAGGAAACTTGCCCGCGCTAGTTGTGCTTATTGTTGTCGCCATCGTGGTGGCGGTCGCCTTGTACGTGCGGAGCCGGGGCGGCGTTCCCCAAGCGTTTACGACCCCTCCGGCTCCGGCAATGTCCGAGGTCGACTTCAAGGTCGAGGGTGCCACCGCCCACGTCTACTTCGACACCCAGATTCCCGATGCCGGTCCCGATGACGTGCTCAAGTCGCTGATGGGTCGCGAGGCCATGCGGATCTTCAAAGCCAAGGCCGGTCATCTGCCGCTGGGCGAAGTCAAGCAAGTTGTGGCTCACGGCCGGCAGGCGGGTCAACCGATATCCGTCGCCACGGTTCCGATCAAGGCACCGGCGGAGATGGACCGCCTCGACGCTCCCTCGGAAGAGGATGTGATTCTGGCCGGCGAGGTGACGGCGGAGGGCCACGATCCCCTTGGCGCGCTCCACGCCATGGAGTTGGGCCGCGGCGGCGGATACAAGGGCGGCGCCGATGAGCTCGCACCCCTATCCGAGGAACTCCAGATCCCCGCCAAGGTCATCGAGGCGGTTGCCGGGCCCGGCGGCTCAGTCCTCGGCATGCGCCTCGAGGACTTCATTATTGGACTGCTGCGGGCTTCAGGTTATGAGATCGTCGAGCATGCCGATGGCACCAAGTTCGCCGGCAAGGGCGGCATGACGAGCTACTTGGAGTTTGTCGAGCACGTCCCCGGCAGCCATCCCGAACTGGATGAGCGCTCCATTGACGGCTTCATCATGAGGTTCATGGGATCGCGTGCCGACCGCGCGATGCTGTTCACCGCCAAGTACGGCCCGTACGCCGTCTACGAAAAAGAGCGGCGCAACGACAAGGTCAAGTTCATGACTCGCGAGCACTTGCAAGCCTTCGTCGATTCCGTCGCAATGGTGTAGGGGTTTCGGGCAAATCAGGATTTGGCCGAGTTGGTTTCGGATCGGCTTTCGCTGGGCGCTCGGTAGGGCCGGACTCGCTCGCTCGTCGGTGCGCGATATCGCTTCAGTGTCATCATCGGTGTGGTGAGCGATCTGAGCGGCCATGTTGGGCCCAGACCGGTATCGTCAAGCGCTGTCGAGATGTGGTCGCTCCGATTCATGCAAAGAGCGAATGCCGAGAGCCCGAGACGATAGACGGGAGGCGTCGTGCGTATTCGCCGGCTAGTTGCCGTGGCCGGAGCCGTGGTCGTGCTCGGATCGGTGCTGGTTTCGTGTTCCGAGCTCAGTGGTTCAGGCACGATCGTTTCGCAAGGGCGCGACATCCATGGATTCGATAGCGTCGCTGTCCGTGACGGTCTCAGGGTGGAGCTGGCAGTCGGCTCCAGCGCGAGCCACTCCGTTCTGGTCCGCTACGACGACAACGTCTTGGACCACCTGATCACTCGCCTCCATGGAAGCACACTGATCGTCGAGCTGGCCCGCGAGGTCAGCTTTTCGAAAGAGCGGGATCGGGCGATTGAAGTGGTGATCCCTCACCTCGATGTGCTGAATGCAACCGAAGGGTCGACCGTTGAAGCGACCGGACTGGCCGATGCTTCCTATTCGATAGTGGCGACGCGAGGATCGCATGTCGATGCGACGGCGCTGCCGGCAATTGAGGTCGACGTCGAAGCTTCGGGAGGCGCCTCGATTGCGCTGCTCGCCTCAGGAGCAGTGACCGGTAGTGCATCCGACGGCGCCACGATATCAATCTCAGGAAACCCTCCCATGGTCGATATCGAGATCAGCGGCGGTGCCAACATCAGCCCGTAGATGGCCCCACTATGCGTTCCCACGATTGCACGATATCGAGTGTGCTCATGTGCTCGGTCATGGTGAGGTCGAAGGTCGATTGATCCCGATGCGAGCGCCTCAACGAGCGACCACTTCGTCGAGCGCACGGAATCGGCACGCACCTCATGCGCTCGTTGTCGGTGGTCAGATCACTTCGATTGGGCATCTGGTGCCGGGCGACCGAGAGAGCCGGGTGTCGGCGGTGAGGAGGCTACACCCGAGAGTCTCTGCCAGAGCGATGTAGCAGGCGTCGTAGGCGGTGAGGTTGTCACGTAGCTGCCAGCCGCGAGGCAGCAGCGGCGCGGTGGGGTACACGGCCATGGGGAGGTCGAGGAGATCCGTCACCGCTTGTTCGGCCTGGGTGACGTCGACGGTTCCGACGTGGAGCTGGCGACGGATCACAGACATGACCTCGACGCGGAGCAGATCCGGTGCGGCTATCTGCTCGCCCTGAAGACGTTGCCGGTAGCGGACACCGTCGGACCCGCCATCGGCAACCGCGGGGGCAATGACCGAGGCGTCAACGACGAGCACGATCGGACTCGAGCGCGGCGATGGCGTCTTCTCCGCTCAACCGTCCCTTGCTGCGGCGTTCGATCCGATCGAGGACTTCGTCGATGGTCGGGGTGGCGGCGATCCATTCCAGTTTCGCTGCCAGATACTGCTGGAGCGACTGACCGGCCAGTTCGGCCTGACGGACCAGGGCTTCGTGGACTTCTTCGGGTACGTCACGCACTTGCACATTGGGCATGCATGCATAATACATGCAGTGAGCCAGGGTGACAACGGGTACGCCGATCAGTCGCCCGGCTACGAGGGGGAACGCGGAGCGCTCCCCCTCGTGCACCTGTCTTGCCTCGCTGCCGCTAGTGGCTGGCGATTTCTCCGGGGGCGCGGTAGTCGGTGTGGATCTTGGAGACTTCGTCCATCGTCTCCGGTTCGATCAGGGCTACGGTTTCGACGGAACCGGTTCCTGACACGCCGACCGCCGCCGCGAACGCGACGGCATGCGCCTCGCTGGGTAGGTCGACGATTACATATGCGTCGACCTCGCCGAGGGCGTAGTAGAACGCTTCGACGTTGCCGCCGACGCCCTCGGCTGCCTTGGAGACTGCAGCTCGCCGAGCGGAGCCCCCTTCGTCGAGGGTTCCCTTCATTCCGTGCTCGCTGAGCTTGGCCTTATAGAGATACTTGGGCATAGCGCGCCTTTCTCGATCCGTAGCGGGGATCTCCCACCCCTCCACTCTACGCCGGGGCCTTGTATGTTGTATGGGCTGCGTGGCGCTACACTTCCCCCGCATAAGGAGGTCACCGCTTTGGGCAGTCTTGGTTGGCCAGAACTGATAATCATCGTTGCAGTCATCGTGCTGCTGTTCGGCGCTCGCAAGCTTCCCGACCTAGCGCGATCGATGGGCGCATCCGCCAAGGAGTTCCGCAAGGGTCTCGAAGAGGGTGCCGCAGAGGACGACGAGGAAGTTTCCAAGTAGCGGGAACCACCTTTCGTAGATCGTCGTTTAACCCCTAGGAGCTGGGGAGCAATGGCTGAAGACCGCGTCCCAACATGGGAAGACGTTGCACGACGGTATGGACGGAAGATCTACTCGTTCGCCTATCGCCTCACCGGGAACCCAGACGATGCGTCTGATCTCGTTCAAGAGGTGCTACTTCGAGTTCGCAAAGGCCTGGCCAACTACACGCCCGGGTCCTTTGAAGGCTGGCTATGGCGGATCACCAGGAACGCGTTCCTCGACGATGTCCGCAAGAAGAAGCGCCGCCCGACGACCCAACTGCCCGACGACGATAGAGCCGTCCTCGGAGCTACTCCGTCCCCGGACGAGGTTCTCGCCTCGGTCCGCCTGTCCGACGACGTCCAGGCTGCTCTCCTCAAGGTTCCCATGGAGTTCCGTGAGTGCGTTGTGCTGTGCGATGTTGTCGGGCTCAGCTATGAAGAGATCTCCAACGCGATCGACGCACCCGTGGGCACGGTCCGGAGCCGTATCCATCGCGGCCGCAAACAACTTCGAGGGCTGCTGACATGGCCGATGTGACTCAGCCGCGCCCAACGGAGCACCACGACGCGATCGAGGGGAGCGCGTGCGATATCGGTGAGCTGATGTCCGCCTACCTCGACGGCGAGTTGCGGGACGGCGAACTCGACCGGGTCGTCGCCCACCTGGCGGACTGCCTCGAGTGCATCGCGGAGTTCCACGATCTCAAGGAGGCCCGGACTGCCGTCCGGATGCTGCCCATGCTCCAGGTGCCGGATCGGGTCATGCCCGCAGCTCACTACGGGCCCGAGCTCTCGGCTTTCCTCGACGGTGAGCTCACCGTCGAGGAGCAGACGATGATCGTGAGCCACCTGCAGGGGTGCACCGACTGCCTCCTCGAGCTGCAAGACCTTGACGCGGCCCGAACCGCGATCCGGGCGCTGCCGGGCGTCGAGCCGCCGGTCCCGCTGTTGCCGCGTCTGCCGGTGCGCTCCCAGCGCACCTCTCTGCGGCGGCTCGCCATTGCGGCCGCCGGCTTCATCGGTGCCGCCGTTATTGCGTTCAACATGGCGTCTTCAGGCCCCGAGCCGACGTCCGTCGATCTTGATCAATTCGCCGATCGCCACAACGTGCGGGTGTCGGTTGACGACGGGGCTGTCGTGGTGCCCGCCCTCTCCGGCAGGACGGCGCCATGAGGCGGTTGGGGCTGGTCGCGGCTGTGGCGGCGATGGTGACGCTCGGCTCAGCGGCACCGGCATTCGCCGACGACTTCGAAGACCTGCTGGAGGCCGCCGCCGAGGCCGACTACGCGGGTCGCCAGATCGTTGTGTCTTTCTTTGATGGTCAGACCGCACTCGAGATCGTGGAGATCGAGCACGCCGGCAGCATGATGATGGTGAGCGCTGATGGCGGTGAGTCGATGATCGGCGCCGGCAAGCTGTCGGCAGGCGACGGGGATGGGCTCACCGTCTCGTCGTGGACCTCGATGCAGTTGTCGGATCGCTACGACGTGGGAGCCCGGAACACCGTCAAGCGGCTCGGCCGCCCGGCTCACTCGATCGAGGTTCTCGAGGACGGCCAGAGGCGGATGCGGCTCGTCTTCGATGACACCACCGGGGCTCCGCTGGTCACCGAGGTCTTCGACGGCGACGGCAAGCTGTTCCGGTTGACTTCGATGCTCGAAGTCGACGAAGTTCCCCGCCGCATCTACTCGTCCCCGGGCCATCTCTCCGAGGAGTTCGAAGTGCTGGTTCCGACGGTGCGCCACTCGATGCCGGCCGGGGCTGCCGGGTACCAACTCGCCGATGTCTATGCCGGCCCTGATGACAGCCTGCAGGGCTTCTACTCAGACGGTCTGTTCTCGTTCTCCTTGTTTGCCGTAGACGGGTCGGCAACATTTGAGCGGTTCGCCGACGCCACCGTCGTCGAGGTGCAAGGACTGAAGTACCGGCGGATGGTGAGCCCGGGAGAGATCTGGGTTACCTGGAAGTCCGCCGGCACGACATACGTGCTCGTCGGTGACCTGCCTCCGGACCATCTCGACACAGTTCTCAGCGACCTGCCCAAACCCGGCCGCCGCAATCTCTTCAGCCGCCTCTGGAGCGGCCTGTTCGGCTAGAGCGCGAACCGAGCCGGTCGAACAAAGCGGCGCCCGAATCGAGCGCACCTAGTGGCTCCCCCCGGCGGGGGGAACGCCTTCGGCGTTCCTTGCGAGTTCGGCTGCGCCGAACTCGGGGAGGGGCACCGCCCGTAGGGCGGGAAGGGGGGCGCCGGCTCGAGGTGGTTCCCGTATTGAGGCTGCGGTCCACGAAGGTGCAACAAATCCCTTGTACCGGGAGCCACCTCACACGATGCGCCCCCCTACCTCCATCGGCGTCCTGGCGGACGCCTCGCAGGTACCTTCCTCCCCCTCCGGGGGGACACATGACTCCCACGACCGCTACCCCGTTTGCCGGAGATCCCTTCGCTGGAACAGCACGACCGAGAGAGCCACCAGGGCGACGGCCAGAGTCAGCAGGATGGCGCCGTGGCCCCAGTGCATCCCTGTGTTGAGCGGATCGCTGGTCAGGTAGTAGTAGAACGGTGACCACCGGGCCAGGCCGGCGACGCTGTCACTCAGCGGCAGAAACGCGTTCAAGATGTAGAAGGTCAACGCGGCTCCGATGGTGCTGTAGATGGCGATCCGGGAGCGACCGGTGGCGGCGCTCAGAGCGAGCGACAATGCGCCGAACACGAGGCCGACCAACATTCCGAGGAGCGTTGCGGCCGCGATGTTGCCCATGCTCATCCCGAGCCGTCCGATCACCGATCCAAGCGCGACGCCTGAGAAGGTCGCCACGGCAACAGCCACGGCGTAGACAACCATGGCGAACGCCTTCTCGAGCACAACCCGCCTGCGGGTGATCGGATTGGCGAGCAGGAGGCCCATTGTGCGGCGCTCTTCCTCTCCGGCCAGGGCGCGGGCCCCAATGGCAACAGTGACCAACATGAAAGCGATGGGGACCATCATCCCGAATGTCTCCACCTGGTACCAGCCTTCGGGAGTGCCCATGTCGCCGTTGCCAACCAGGGCCATGACGGCCTCTGGGAGGGCGTCGGTGAAAGTTGCGAGAGTGTCCTTGATGAGGTTGAAGAACGGTCCCAACATGACCCCCATCATGAGGAACATCACGTATGCCGTTCCGATCAGCAACCCCTGGTGTTCGGATGCGGTCTTGATCCAGATACGTGAGACCCGCATCGAACCGGCAAGCCGATCCACGATCTTCTTGGTCATCGGGTGGGAGCGGAGCCGGTCGAGCAGATTGACGCCAGTGGCCCTGTCCCGCAGGTCGCGGCGATTGACCCCGGCCACGGCGACGGCGCCGAGCACGGCGATCGCTGCGAACAGCACGGCGAGGTGACCCCAGCTCACACCGTTGAGAACAGGCGAGCTGCCTTCGTAGTAGTACCAGGGGAACGCCTTGGCACCGCTTTCCAATCCCTCGACGAGGGGGAGGAGCCCCACCGCAAAGAGGGAGATGATCATTACGGCTGCAGTGATCCCCGACGCCAGTCCGGCTTTGCCGGTCCAGGCACCGATAGCCATTGCGAGGAAGCCGTGAAAGACCGCAATGAGGAACATGTGGAGTATGAGGGCGCCGATGTGCATGCCGCCCACTTCAACATTGAGGACGGCCGGCGCCAGGTATCCGGCGCCCCACAGGAGCAGGGAGCCCAGCGCGGTCAGCGCAACGAGTGAAGTCGCTTTCGACACGAGGACGTGGGTCCGGCTCTTCGGGTTACCCAACAAGAGACCGAGTGTGCCGTTGCGCTCTTCGCCGGCAATCGAAGCGGAACCCATCGACAGTGCCAGCGACGCCAACGTCAGTGCTCCGTAAGTGCTGTAGATGGCGCCGTAGGCGAGGCTGCCCACATCGGCATCCTTCGGGATGTTGACCAGGGATCGAAACGCCTCGGGCAGATCCGAATAGACCGCGAGATCGATGTCGCGGTAGACGGCCATACCGAACAGCAGCATGACGGCCAGGCTGATTCCGGCGATCGCCATGCCCTTCCAACGATCGCGGACCGTCTTGGTGACTACGGTGGCAAGCATCAGGCGGTCACCCCTTCGTCGCGGTAGTAGGTGAGGAAGATCTCTTCGAGGTCGGCTTCCTGGGTTGTGATATCGACCAGGGTGTAGCGGCCGCTGACCGCCTTGAGCAGCGTCTCCATGTGGCCATCGAACGACATCGACACGTGATGGTTCTCGACCGCCACGTCGCGGACGCCCTCGACCGATTCGAAGACAGCTTGTTCGGCCGGTGAATCGAAGTAGAGGTCTACCTTGCGGATCGCCTTGGAACGCAGGCTCGCGACCGCCTCCACGGCGATCAGATGGCCGTGGCGGATGATGCCGACACGGTTGGCGACACGCTGCACCTCCGAGAGCGTGTGGCTGGAGAGGAAGACAGTGCTCCCCGCGGCGGCCACCTCTCGCATCATGGTCTGGAATTCGCGCTGCACCAGCGGATCGAGACCCGAGCTCGGCTCATCCATGACGAGCACCTCCGGCCGATTCATGAATGCCTGGATCAGCCCCACCTTCTGCCGGTTCCCCGATGAGAGATCACCGACTTTCTTGGTCAGGTCGGCATCGAGGCGCTCTGCCAACTCATCGACATGGCCCCAATCGACGCCGCCGCGCAGGTTGGCGAAATACGTGAGAGTGTCGCGCCCGGTGAGGTTGGGGTACATGGCCAGATCGCCCGGGACGTATCCGATGTGCCGGCGGATCTCGACGGCCTCGCGGTGGGAGTCCATACCGAGAATCGAGGCGCTCCCCGATGTTGGCCGGATCTCGTCGAGGATGGTCCGGATAGTTGTCGTCTTCCCGGCCCCGTTGGGGCCAAGGAAGCCGAAGATCTCGCCTGAAAGCACGTCGAGATCGAGATCGACTAGCGCCTCGACGTCGCCGTAGTGCTTCGTCAGCCCGTCAGTGCGGATAGTGATCTTGTCGGTCATGCCGTGTCCTTTGTATCTGGCTCTGTCTTTACCGGGGCGTCGGGGAAAGCCTCGCCCAATAGTTCTTTGGTCGTGTCCGTGAAGAATCCACCGAGAATCTCAGCGACCGGACCGAAGTACGCGCGGCCCGATTCCTCGGGGTCCTCGGAAAGATCGCCGGTGATGTCGAACCCGATCAGGCGCTCCAGGTGCTCGTGGAGCACCAGGGCGCCGAGCATCCACAACGTGAGGATGGAAGCTCTTTCTTCGGGGTGGTCGCTCGGCGCGAGTAGGCCCGCCTCCACGCCGGTGGCTATGTAGCCAACCGCATCGTTCACCATCTCGTCGACGAGATCAGCAACATGGGGTGATCCGTCGACGAGAGTCTTGGCCAGATAACGGGCCAGGGGAGGTCCTCCGCTGAATGAGCGCATCGCGGCCAGCGGGTCCAGTCCGGCACCAGCCGCCATGGCCGTCCCCTTCACCTCCCTGATGAGGCTCGCTACATACTCGTCGCACGCGATCCGGAGCTGGTCCTTGGAGCCGTAATGGTGGATAACGAGTCCCGCAGAGACGCCGGCCTCGGCAGCAATGGCGCGGATACTGGTCGCGGCAACGCCGTCGGCGGCAAAACAGGTGATGGCGGCGTCCCGGATCCGGGCGGGTGTACTGCGATCAGCGGAGGGATCGATTGAACGCATGTTCAATATATTAAACGCTTGTTCAATATTGGTCAAGGGGGTTTGACCGCGTTCGTTGTGCCTACATCGCTGAAATCGCGCGTTCTAAGCACAACGAACCGGTGGGGGGGTCCCCCTAGTACCTTCCGATCTCCCGCCGGGCGACCACCATGTTGTGGACTTCGTCGGGGCCGTCGGCGATACGCAGCGTGCGGGCGCCGGCCCACATCCGGGCCAGCGGAACGTCATCGCAGACGCCCATGCCACCGTGGACCTGGATCGCCTTGTCGAGGACCCACAAGGCCATGTTGGGCACCACGACTTTGATGGCGGAGATCTCGGTGCGTGCCGCCCGATTGCCGACGGTGTCGATGAGCCAGGCGGTCTTGAGCACAAGCAGTCGGGCCTGTTCTATGCGCCAGCGGGCCTCAGCGATCCAGTCGCGGACGACGCCCTGATCGGACACCGGGCCGCCGAAAGCGGTCCGGGTCTTGGCGCGCTTCACCATGAGATCGAAGGCTCGCTCCGCCATGCCGATGGCCCGCATGCAGTGGTGAATCCGCCCCGGCCCGAGTCGGGCCTGGGCGATCATGTAGCCATCGCCCTCTGACGCCAGGATGTTGGTCACGGGTACACGGACGTTCTCGAAACGAACCTCGCCGTGGCCGCCCCGTTCCAGATAGCCGAAGACGGGCAGATCGCGCAGGATGGTGACGCCGGGAGCGTCCATCGGCACCAGGATCATGCTGTAGCGGCCCTTGGGATCGGCCTCCGGATTGGTGACCCCCATGAGGATGCACACGGAGGCGGCCGAAGCGCCTGTCGACCACCATTTGACGCCGTTGATGACGTACGCGTCGCCTTCGCGCCGGATCTCTGTTTCCAGGTTGCGCGGGTCGGAGCTGGCGACGGCCGGCTCGGTCATTCCGAAGCACGAGCGGATCTCGCCCTCGAGAAGCGGGACCAGCCACTCCTGTTGCTGGTCCGGCGTGCCGAAGTGGGTGAGGACCTCCATGTTCCCGGTGTCCGGCGCGGCGCAGTTGGTGGCTTCGGGGGCAAGCCACACGGAGCGTCCCATGATCTCGGCGAGCGGGGCATAGTCGGCGTTCGAATAGCCGGGACCCCACTGGTCGTCGGGCAGGAACAGATTCCACAGCCCGGCGTCGCGTGCTTTCACCTTCAACTCGGCAAGCACCGGGCTCAGGGCGGTCGGATCGCCCATCTCCTCGAGTTCGGCGAAGTGCCGGTTCTCGGATCGGTAGACGTGTTCATCCATGAAAGCCGTAAGCGATTCGCGCATCTCCTCACAACGTTCTGAGTACGAAAAGTCGATGATGGCCTCCTGACCTACATGGATGGACGCGTTTTGAGTTTTAGACCACTAGATCGCCGCCAGCGCCTCGGTGTAGGCGTCGAACTCGCGGGCGATTCCGAGCGAGTCTGTGTGGATGATCTCCCGAACGATCCCCTCCTCGTCGAGCACGAACGTGTAACGATTGGCGGCCCCTACGGTGTCGTTGAAGGCACCGTACGCTTGGGCGACTTCGCCATGGGGCCAGTAGTCGCTGAGGACGCTGAACCCGAAGTGATTGTCTTCGGCCCACTTCTTGATGGTGGGTATGGCGTGAACGCTGATGGCGACCACGTTGGCGTCGAGGTCGCCGAGTCGGGACATGTTGTCTCGAATCATGCACAGCTCGCCCTCACAGATCCCGGTGAACGGGAATGGGATGAAGACGATCAATGACTTGCGGCCCTTGAGATCGTCGAGTTTCACAGACTCCCGATCCTGGTTGTTGAGCTCGAATGCGGGAGCGGAATCGCCTACGGACAAAGTCATTGCTGATCTCCTTGGAGGTGGCTGAGAGCCACAGACTAGCGACGACTCGAGGCGGGAAGCCTTGCCGGCGCGGGCGGAACTAGAGGAGCACGCGGGCGGCCCAGCCGACCGGATCGGTCAACTCGCCGATGGAGGGCAGGTTCTCCGGCTGCTGCCACATCGTGTCGAGCGCTTCGTCACCCCAGCGCTGGGCGATCTCTGCGGAGAACTCTGCCGCATCACGCGCCCGATGCCGCTGCAAATCGAGGCCGGCGAGTTGTTGGAGCAGTTCGGCTCCCTGATGCGTCTCGGCGCGACGCCGGGCGGCGACCTCGGCGAGCCGGTCGAGGTCGGGCAGAGTGGTGGCGGCGCTCTGGGCAACTACGAAGTCGCCGAAACCCTCCGTGATCGCGATGATCGCCTGGAGCTCCGCAAGCTTCTCGGGGTCCGACTTCATGCCAAGAAGGTTGGCAACACCATCGGGCCCCTCGAGGAGGCCCTCGAGCTGGCCTGGGTCCTGCATCGATCCGAGCATTTCGGTCATCCCCGATGGGTCGAATTCGAGGCCGGTGAAGAAGTTGTCGACGGCCTTCAAGAACGCGCCGCGATACCAATCGCGTTCGACGATGGCGTGATGGGCAACCTCGCGGATCGCGGCCCACATCCGGACCTGGTGCCCGTCGATGCCGTTCTCGGCGGCGAATCCCTCGACGTTGGGAACTATCAGGTAGCGGTCGGCGTGGTCGAGGGCAGGAAGGCCGGCATCGAACTGGCCGAGGGCTCGTTGCGCCATGAACCCGACCATGGACCCTGCTTGCATTCCCAGCATCGCCGGGCCGAGAGCCGCCAGGGGAGAAGCGGCCCCCATCGAGCCGGACAGCTTCATCGCCAACGGTTCGACCAGATAGCGGAAGCTCTGCGAGTTCTCCTTGGCCCACGTGGACTGGTCGACGGGGTGCATCTGTGCAGCCGACGGAACCGACAGGCCGGCCGCGTCCGCCAGCAGCAGTTCGGCGGCCAGTGTCAGCTCACGATATTCCTCGGCGATGCCGGGCTCGATGGGTTGGGGGGCACCGGCGACCGACTTGATGACTTCGTCGGCCAGCTTCCAGTTCACCGGCCCCGGCGTCTGGAGCAGCTCGAAGAGTCGATCGAAGATGCTGTCTTCCATGAACCGAAGTGTACGGGGCGGGCCGAGCTATCCGGGTTAGACCCCTTCGGGACGCTCGCCGAGCACAACCTCATAGGTCAGGATCTCGCCGCCGCGGTTGACGGTGAGGGTGACGGTCTCTCCGACCGCCGATGCCCTGATCCCGTTGATGAGGTCGTTCTCGATGCTCACTTCATTGCCGTTCCATCCGACAATCACGTCGTCGACTTCGACGCCTGCCTGCTCGGCGGCCGATACCCCTTCTGCGAACCCGACCACAACCGCGCCGTTGGGGACGGCCGCTCCATCCTCCTGGATCACAAAGCTGGTGCGCAGCGATACCCCGAGAAAGGCATGAGCCACATCGCCGGTTTCGATGATCTGGTCTGAGATCCGGTTGACTACCTCGACGGGGGTGGCGAAGCCGATGCCCTCGGCGCCGGACTCACTCACACCGATGGCCGTAGTGATTCCGATCAGTTTTCCCTCGGCATCGACGAGAGCCCCGCCGCTCGAGCCGTTGGTGATCGGGGCGTCGGTCTGGAGCATGTTGAAGAGGCGGCTGTCGGGGCCGACGACCACTTCGCGGTCGAATGCAGAAACCACGCCGACAGTGAGTGAGGCTCCGCCATCGAGGCCAAGCGGGTTGCCGACTGCGATGGCGCGATCGCCTATCTGGAGGTCGATCGTCGATCCGAACTCGATCGCCGGGAGGTCGGTTGCCTCGATCTTGAGCACCGCCAGATCGGTCAGCTCATCGCTGCCCATGATCGTGGCGGCATAGATGCGCCCGTCCTGGAGGATGACCCGAGCACTCGTGGAGTCGGTTGTGGCTCCGTCGATGACGTGATGGTTGGTGAGGATCAGTCCGTCCTCTCGGAATACCACTCCGGAGCCGGAACCGAACCGGCCGAAGTTGCCTGTGGGGTCACCGGATCCGATTTCGACCGTCACTATCGACGGCCTGACCTTGCGGCCGACCGCCGAGGCGACATTGTCTTGGTCGGTCGGGATCTCGTCGGTAGGCACGACTGCCTCGCGAACGGCGATAGTCCCGGGTGGGGCGGTAACCGCTACCGGCGCCGCGGTCGTAGTCGGGGGAGGATCGTCGAAGACGCCCGTCAAGAAGAGCCCGCCACCAACGAGCAGCGCCCCAACGAGCCCGCTGGCGAATGCAAGCAGCGCCAAAGGCCATCGTGCGGGTTTGGGCGGATTCTGGACGGGCTGGGGAGCGGGGTAGTAGTGCGTTCTGGGTGGCGGTTCGACCGGTTCCACAGTGCGGGGGGCGGCGGCGAATCCCGGCGCAACCGGCTCGATAGGCCGGACCGCTCGATCAGTTGGAGCCGTCTGTCGATAGTGTTCAACGTGCGGCCGATCGGCGTCAACCGGCGGGCGCGGCGGCTCAGGCGGCGCCGGATCGGGTCCGGGACCGGCTGCCTGCTCTGAAGTGAATTCTCGGGTCCAGAGCGGGTCCGGGGAGGGAGCTGGATTTGGTGGCTCCGGATCGTCTATAAAGTCACTCACGAGGTTCTTTCCTTGACCGCGAACTGTTTCAATGGTCTACGTAGCTAAGCGCCCAAACATATGAGTTGGCTAAGAGGATTGTATGGCAACAGACGAGCAACCTGAACGGTCCGACGATTGGATAGAGGTGGTGGCGGATCCCCTCGATGTGGCGGCAGCAGCAGCCTTCGTTGGAACACCCGCGAGTGGGGCCACGGTGGTCTTCCTCGGTGCGGTCCGGGATCACGCTCCCGGCAAGACCGGGGTCACCCATCTCGAATACGAGGCCTACGAGGGAGTTGTCGAGCCGAAGATTGCCGATGTGGTCGCCGACGCCCGGCAGCAGTGGCCGCTGCACAAGGTGGCGGCGCTGCACAGGGTGGGCAGCCTGGTCGTCGGCGAGATCAGCGTCGTCGTGGCGGCGAGCTCGGCGCATCGGGAGGACGCCTTCGTCGGAGCTCGGTATGTGATCGATGAGCTGAAGAAGCGGGCACCGATCTGGAAGAAGGAGCACTGGCCTGGTGGTTCCGAGTGGGTCCGCGAGGACCTGGAGCACACCGACGAGTAGTCCTGAGGCGGATGCGGTTTCAGTCTGTGCCGTCTGTGTCCGATGCTCTGTGAATGCAGTCGGATCTGCCCAGCCACCACATGCAGCCTTGCACGGAGTGCCGCCGCAAGTTTCCAGAGCACCGCAGAGGTTGCTCGCTGGCTCTGGATCGTGGAGGGCCGCCCGCTATTGACCCCACCGCGGCCAGGATCCAGCTGGCAGCGGCGCGCCCCGAAGCCTTCAAATCACCGCGGGGCCTCGGCACTTTCGCGTTTCTCGGCTTGCTCTATCTCGCCGTCGCCTTCGCGTTTTCCATCTACACCGGATTGAGGTATCGCGCGGCCGTCGTAGCGCTGAACAACGACACCTATACCGGCACGTACCAGGACGTCATTGATCTCGAAAACGCCTACGCCTTCTCCGACGTGTTGGACCTGATAGGAGCCCTCGTCATCGCAATCACGTGGTTGTTCTGGATGCGCCGGCTTCGCCAGAACACGATCGCCCTCGGCCGCAAGCCTGAATACCGTCCGGCCTGGATTTTCTGGGGATGGCTGGTGCCGATTCTCAATCTCTTCCGGCCGTTTCAGGTTATCCGCGACCTGTGGCGGAAGTCAGATCCTGTGCCGGGAACCGGCAGCGTCGGAGACCCTCCGCGCTTCTATTTGTGGTGGTGGGTGGCCTACGTCGTGACATCCCGACTGGGGTCGGCGATCTTCCGGTCAACCCAGGATCCGGAGAACCTGGAAGAACTTCGATCAGTGGTCGACCGCTATTTGGCGCTCGACCTGATGGAACTGCCGGAGTTGGTGCTGGCGGTGATGGTGATCAGGGCGCTGACGGCCCGCCAGATCGAGGCCGGTGCCCGGCTCGGCCGGTCGATAGCGGAAGCGAGCCGGACCGACACCTAGGCCGCAGCTAGCCTCGCCCTATGGACGAATTACTGTTCAAGCCCGCCACCGAACAGGTAGCCCTGCTCCGATCCGGGGAGCTTTCGGCGCGGGAGCTCCTGGCGGCCCACCTAGATCGTATCGACGAAGTCAACGGCGACATCAATGCCATCGTGACGCTCGCACCAGAGATCGCAGAGGCCGCGGCGCGCGCCGCGGACGATCGCCATACCCTTGGCGAAGTCGGCGGCGTTCTCGACGGCCTCCCTATCGCCCACAAGGACTCTGTGGATACGGCCGGGATCCGCACGACGAGCGGCTCGCCGATATATGCCAATCGAGTGCCCGACGCAAGCGCGCTCATCGTCGATCGCCTGCAGCAAGCTGGTGCGGTCACGATCGGAAAGACGAACATCCCCGAGTTTGGCGCCGGATCGCAAACGTTCAACCCGGTGTTCGGCGCAACTCGCAATCCGTATGACCTCACAAAGACGGTCGGCGGATCGAGCGGCGGCGCCGCGGCGGCGCTGGCCAGCGGCATGATCCCGATCGCAGACGGCAGCGACGTGGGCGGTTCGCTGCGCAACCCGGCGTCGTTTTGCAACGTCGTTGGACTGCGGCCCTCTCCCGGGCGCGTGCCGACTCATCCGAGCCTCACGCCCTGGTCTACGTTGCTGGTTTCAGGCCCGATGGCCCGCACTGTGGGTGACATCGCCTTGCTCCTTCAGGCAATAGCGGGAGCTGATCCGCGGTGTCCGACCAGCCGGCACGAGCCTCCCACGATGTTTGCCGCGCCGTTGGAGCTCGATTCCGGTGAGGTCAAGGTGGCGTGGGCGCCGACCGTGGGCGGGCTGCCGATTGCCGCGGCGGTGAGTACGGCCTTGGAGAGCGTGCCCGGGGTGTTCGCGGACCTCGGGTGGCAGGTAGTGGAGGATGTGCCCGACCTGACGGACGCGCCCGAGGTGTTCCAGGTGCTGCGGGCCTGTGAGTTCGAGGTGGGACTCGGCGAACTGTATGACAGTCACCGTGACCAGCTCAAGGACACGATTCGCTGGAACATCGAGGAAGCCCGCCGCAGGCCGTTGACCGATTACGCCGTCGCTTCGAGAAAGCACGGAGAGCTATTCCACCGGGTGCAGGAGTTCTTCGGCCAATACGACGTGCTGGCCTGCCCCACCGTCCAGGTGGCTCCGTTCGATGTCACGATCGATTGGGTGAGGGATGTCGACGGGGTAGTGATGGCGAGCTACATCGACTGGATGAGGGCTTGTAGCGACGTAACTGTCATGGGATGCCCGGCCATCTCAGTTCCCGCCGGGTTCACACCGGAGGGTCTTCCGGTTGGCCTGCAGCTGGTCGGCAGGCCGGGCGACGACCTCGGCCTCCTCCGCATCGCCAAGGCTTTTGAATCCGCGACGGAAGTGTGGAAGCGACGTCCCTAGCCGGTCGGACAACACGGCGATTGGGCGGACCCACCTTGTGTCTTCCCCCGGAGGGGGAAGTGGCGCCTCCGGCGCCGATGGGGGCGCGTGCTCGCCCTGGTTCCCGGCTATGGGTCTCACTTCCCCTTGCCACTCGAACCACCTCTTACCGGGATTCACCTCACGCGACGCGCCCCCCTACCCGCCTGCGGCGGGTCCCTTCCCCCCCCTCCGGAGGGACACATAGCGCGGTTGGCCGCGATCCACGCTCCCACGAGTTCTGGCGAAGGCAGAACTCGAAAGGAACGCCTGCTGCGTTCCCGCTAGCGCCCGATAACCATTTCGGCGGCTTCGCGGACCATGGGGTTGCGGTCGTCGCGAGCGGCGCGGATCGCGGCTTCGATCTCGGGGCCGTCGAATACCGAAAGAGCGACGACGCACCGGCGCCTCACCTGGGGCGGTCCAGTCACGACGAGATCCAGTAGGAGGGGCACGGCCCGTTCGTCGCCGATTGCGCCTAGCGCCGCCACGGCAGCTTCCCGAACCAGCTTCTCTGTGTCATTGGCGGCGGCATCCAGAAGCCAGGGGAGCGTGGTGCGATCGGCCAGCTCCCCGAAGCCCGTAGCCACGGCTTCGCGGACGATGCCGCTGTTGTCGGACGCCGCCTGCAGCAGAGCTTCGAGAGCGGGCCCGCCGATCTCGGCGAGGACTTCGGCGGCTTCGGCCCTGACGCGAGCGTCACCGTCTGCTTCGAGTATGTGCTTCAGAATCACCGCCACCTGCGCGGTGACGTTCCCCGAGCAGGCCGAGACCGCGAGTCGGCGGATGGTCGCGTCCGCGTCCCCGAGGTATTCCGCGGGGTTGGCGACGAGGGCGTGCGGATCGGGCATTGGCGAATCGTAGGCCGGTACTTGTTGCGATCCGCCTGTCGCGCTGAGTAACGTGCCGCAACTGGCTAACGAACAATCGTTCGTTCGTCGGGGCGTTTGGGCACACGCCGGGAGGAACAAGTGACAACCCGCAGCAGGGAAGACGTGGTGCAGGCCGCCGGTCGCCTGTTCGCGGCCCGTGGGTTCCACGGCACTTCCATGCGGGATCTCGGCGACGAGCTCGGCCTGCTCGGTTCCTCGCTCTACAGCCATGTCGAAAGCAAGGAACAGTTGCTGATCGAGGTGGTCCAGCGCGGCGCCGCCCTGTTTCAAGCTCTGGCCGACTCCGTCGCCGCCAGCGACCGGCCGCCGGCAGAGAAGGTGGCGGCTCTCGTGCGGGGACACGTGGACATCATCACCTCGAATCAGGAGCAGAGTGCAACGTTCCTGAATGAGGCCCGGTTCCTACCCGCCGACGGCCGCACCGCGATCGTCATTCTGCGCGACAGGTACGAAGAGACGTTCCGGGAGGTGATCGCGGAAGGCGTGGCGCGCGGAGCATTCCGTGATCAGAACCCTGCGTTGGCATCGATCCTCGTGCTCTCTGTTCTCAACGCGCTCACCCGGTGGTATCGCCGGAGCGGTGCCCAGAGCCCCGAAGAGATAGCCGACGCGATGGTGGCCTTCGTGATGGACGGTCTGCAATGAGCGCGCGTTTCCCGGCCGGATCGCTTGTCGTTGTGCTCGGCTCCGGCACGATGGGGCGCGGTATAGCTCGTATCGCTGCCGGTGCCGGCCATCGTGTGATCCTCAACGATGTCAGCGCGGCAGCTCTGGAGTCGGCCCAAGCCGAGATGAGTCGGTTCCTGGCCCGCGATGTAGAAAAGGGTCGACTCGACTCCGGCGAAGCGGCCGCAATCGGGGATCGCATCGAGTACAGCCCGGATGTCTCGGGTATGGGCGATGCCGTGTTGGTGATCGAGGCGATTATCGAGGACCTGGATGCCAAGATCGCCCTTCTCCGGCGGGTAGAGGAGATCATCGATGCCGACGCCGTTATCGCCACCAACACGTCGTCACTATCAGTTACGGCAATTGCCGCCGGCCTCGATCGCCCGCAGCAGGTGGCCGGCATGCACTTCTTCAACCCGGCGCCCGTCATGCCGCTAGTTGAGATCGTGGCCGGAGCCGATTCGACCTCGGACGTGCTCGATTCGTTGACCGCCCTCGCCCGGGCATGGGGCAAGACCGCCGTCCGTGCCGCCTCAACGCCCGGCTTCATTGTCAATCGGGTGGCCCGGCCCTTCTACGGCGAGGCGTTGCGCGCGGTGGAGGAAAACGTGGCAACGCCGGCTGAGATCGATGGCATCGTGATGGGTGCCGGCGGATTCCGCATGGGCCCATTCGCACTGATGGACCTGGTGGGCCTCGACGTCAACCTGGCAGTCTCGAAGTCGGTCTATAGCCAGACATTCCACGACCCGAGGTTTGCCCCGAATCAAATCCAGCAACAACTCGTCGACGCCGGCCGCCTCGGCCGCAAAACCGGCCGCGGCTTCTACAACTACACCGCAGATGATCCTGTTGTCGCGCCTCGCGTCGTGCCGGCCGACGGCGAAGTCGACAGCGTGATAGTGCACGGTTCGGGAGGCGAACTGGCCGGCCTCGTCGACCGGCTGACTGCCGGAGGGGTCAAAGTGACTGTGGGCTATGGCCCCGCTGCCGGTATCGCTTTCGGCACGACGATCCTGTGGCCGAGTGATGGACGTCCTGCCAGTCGGTTCGACCCGCTGATCCCCGATCTGGTTGTGGTGGCTATGGACGAGGTGCTCGACTGGCCGACGGCCTCGGCCGTTGCGATCGCGGGCACCGACGATTCGGCGTTAGGCGCGGCTGCCGCGGTGCTGGCCGCCGCCGGCCTCGAGGCTCGCCGGGTCGGTGACAGTCCGGGGCTCGTGCTTCTCAGGATCATGGCGCAGCTGGCTTCGGTCGCTGCCGACACCGTGCTTCGAGGAATCGCCACCGCCGAGGACATCGACACGGCAATGCGCCTCGGTACCAACTACCCGATCGGGCCGCTTGGCTGGGCGGAGCGATTCGGAACAGCCCGCGTGGTCGAGGTTCTGGACCACATGGCGGATTTCTATGGCGAAACGCGCTACCGCCCGTCGCCGCTGCTGCGCCGGGTCGCGGACACCGGCGCCAAGATTGGAGAATCACGATGACTCGAGCATTCATCTGCGACGCGGTCCGCACGCCAATCGGCCGATTCGGGGGAGCTCTGGCAGCCGTTCGTCCCGACGACCTTGCCGCCCACACCATCCGCGAGCTCATGGCTCGCAACGGCGCGGTCGATTGGGATCGCACCGACGACGTCCTCATGGGATGCGCCAATCAGGCCGGAGAGGACAACCGCAACGTGGCGCGTATGGCGCTACTGCTCGCCGGCATGTCGACAGACGTCCCGGGGGTCACCCTCAACCGGCTCTGCGGCAGCGGGATGGATGCGGTTGGACAGGGGGCGCGGGCGATCAAAACAGGCGAGGCGGATCTGGTGATCGCCGGCGGGGTCGAATCGATGTCGCGAGCCCCCAAGGTGATCCCCAAGGCGGGCTCCGCCTTCTCGCGTCAGGCCGAGATCTACGACACCACCATCGGTTGGCGTTTCGTCAATCCTGCCATGGAAGAGCGGTTCGGGCGCGATGAGATGTACCAAACCGCCCAGAACGTTGCCGACGAATTCAACGTGTCGCGTGAAGATCAGGACGCTTTTGCCCTCCGCAGCCAGGAGCGGGCTGTGGCGGCCACGAAGTCGGGACGCCTCGCCAAAGAAATCGTCCCGGTGCCGGTGCCGCAGCGTCGCGGCGATCCCGTGCTCATCGATCTCGACGAGCATCCCCGGGCGGACTCCTCTCTGGAGCGGTTGGGTGCTCTCCGGCCTCTCTCGCCGGGCGGTTCGATCACGGCCGGGAATGCCTCGGGTATCAACGACGGAGCGGCGGCTCTGCTCGTCGCCTCCGCCGCCGCCGTCGAAGAATACGGACTGACCCCGCTCGCTTCGGTCGACTCCATGGCCGTCGCCGGGGTCCCACCTCGGATCATGGGTATCGGCCCGGCCCCGGCCACGGAAAAGCTGCTGGCTCGCGCTGCTACCAGCCTCGCCGACGTCGAGGTGATCGAGCTCAATGAAGCGTTCTCCTCCCAGGCGCTCGCCGTGCTGCGACGGCTCGGGCTTCCCGATGACGCCGCCCATGTCAATCCCAACGGTGGAGCGATCGCCCTGGGCCACCCGCTGGGGATGAGCGGGGCGCGGCTCGTTCAGACCGCCGTGGTCGAGATGCAGGAACGAGACGCCTCCCTTGCAGTGGCCACGATGTGTATCGGCGTCGGGCAGGGGATCGCCATGCTGCTCACGAGGGAGTTCTAGGCCATGCCGGAGAAGTTCTACAGCCAGCACAAGGAGACCCTGAAGAAGGCCCGCGAGGTGATCGCGAGCCGTGAGTTCTGGAGCCCCTATCCCGAGAGCCCCCGAGCCTACGGGGAGGATGCCCCGGCGGGCGGCGAGGCGGCCTTCGAGGACCGTCTCGGCAAACGTGTCACGATCGATCAGGCAGCCGACCATTGGTCGTCCGGTGCCGAGACGTCGGCCTATGGCCGCGATCTCGGAGTCACCTACCCGGTGGCTTCCGTCGACGCACTGCTTGCCAGAGCGGAGGTTGCGGGAGAGGATTGGGGTCGAGCCCCGATCAAGCATCGCACCGGGGTGTGCCTCGAGATCCTGGATCGGCTCTCCGAGACCTCCTTCGAAATGGCACACGCGGTCATGCAGACCACCGGGCAATCGTTTCTCATGGCATTCCAGGCCGGCGGGCCGCACGCTCTCGACAGAGGGCTCGAAGCGGTCGCTTACGGCTACGACGCCCTCACCACTCTGCCCAAGCACATGGAGTGGGAGAAGCCACAAGGGAAGAGGGATCCGCTCGTGGTCAACAAGACCTGGAGGCTGCGTCCGGCGGGCGTGGCCGTGACGCTCGGCGTTTCGACCTTCCCGACCTGGAACGGATACCCAGGCATCTTCGCCAGCCTGGTGACCGGCAACCCGGTGATTGTCAAACCTCACCCGGCGACGATCATGCCGCTCGCCCTGTTCGTGGAGACCGGCCGCGCGGTGCTCGCTGATGCCGGATTCGATCCGAACACCCTGCAGCTCGCAGTGGACACGGCCGATGCGCCGATCGCCAAGGATCTCGTCATGGATCTCCGGGTGAAGATTGTCGACTACACCGGAGGTTCCGCCTTCGGCGACTGGCTCGAGCAGAACGCCACCCACGCCGAGGTCTACACGGAGAAGGCGGGAGTCAACTCGGTGATCATCGACTCCGCCGCCGACCTGAAGGGCGTCTTCCGCAACCTGTCAGTGTCGATGACGATGTACGGCGGCCAGATGTGCACGACACCGCAGAACGTCTTCGTCCCGCGAACCGGGATCGAGGTCGGTGGCGAGACAATCGCCTATGACGACGTTGTCTCCGGTCTCGCCGGCGCCATCGATGGGTTGCTGTCCGACGACGACCGGGCCAGCGACATCCTGGGCGCCATCAAGGACGAAGCCTCGCTGGAGCGCTTGAATGCCGCGACGGCCGGCCACCAGGTGATACTCGAGAGTCGCGAAGTCAAGAATGCCCGCTTCCCGGAGGCACTTGTGCGCACGCCGGTCATCGTCGGCGTGGACGGCGCCGACAAGGACGCCTACATGCGCGAGATGTTCGGGCCGGTCATCTACGTCGTGGCCACCGACTCGACGGAGCAATCGCTGGCCCTCGCCACTGAATCGGCGCGGCACCACGGTGCCATTACCTGGCTCGTCTATTCGACGGATCCGGCGATGCAGGAACAGGCCGAGGACGCCGCGGTGGCCGCAGGGGTGTCCGTTGCCTTCAACCTGACCGGAGGGCTCTTTGTGAACCAGTCGGCCGCATTCAGCGACTTCCATGCAACCGGCGCCAATCCGGCCGGGAACTCGTCGCTGACAGACCCGGCGTTCATCGCGAAACGTTTCCGGGTCGTGGGAGTCAGGAAGCCGGCATGAGGACTAGGTCACCTGAAATCGGAGGCCGCGAAACTCTAAGGTGGAGCGATCTCGGGCGATGGCTAACGGAGGTAGAGGAATGACGGCGACGATCGATCAGCCGCTGCCGTCAGCGGCGGCACAGGGATATCCGACCGTGGCGTCCCGGGTCCGTGACTGGGCGGAGCGGACGCCCGATGGCGTCGTGTTGCGCGAGAAGGACTACGGGATCTGGCAAGAGTGGACCTGGAGCCAGCTGTGGGATGACGTTCTCAGCGCGGCCCACGCCCTGTTGGCACTCGACGTCGCTGTGGGGGACGTTGTCTCGATTCACTCGGAGGATCGACCCGAGTGGATCGTTCTCGACTTGGCAACTGTTGCGATACGGGGGATCACCACCGGCCTGTATCCGACCAATCCCACCGCGGAGGTCGAGTACCTGCTCAACGACTCGGGGGCCAAGATCCACATCGCCGAGGACCAGGAACAGGTCGACAAGGTGCTGGAACTGCCCGCCGATACGTTCCCGAGCCTCACAACGATCGTCTACGTGGAGCCGCGCGGCGTGCGGAGCTACTCGGATCCCCGGCTCATGTACTGGGAAGACTTCATGCAGCTCGGCCGCGAGCAGCGGGAGGCCAAGTCGGGCGCCGTTGAGGCGTTGATGGCGGCCGCCGAACCGGACGACATCATGACGCTGGTGTACACCTCGGGCACGACCGGGCCCCCCAAGGGGGCGATGCTGACCAACGCCAACGCCACGTTCGCCATCGACAAGATCATCAACAGCACCGGCCGGATTGCCGGCGATCGCAGGCCAAACCCCGACGACCAAATCCTGACGTACCTTCCGCTGTGCCACGTGGCCGAGCGCATTTTCTCAACCTGGACGATGGTCTCCAGCGGCTGCGTGCTGAACTTCGCTGAAGCCATCGAAACGGTCCAGCTGAATCTGCGCGAGGTACAACCGACCCTGTTCTTCGCCGTGCCCCGGATCTGGGAGCGGATCCACGCCGGAATCGTGATCAAGCTCAACGATGCCACATGGATCAAGCGCCAGGTCGCCAAGATCGGTCTCGGCCTGGCCCAATACATCGGGAAGGCCCGGGTTGCCAACGGCGGCAACCACACGGCCATGAGCCGCCTCGCCTATTTCGTTGGAAATCCTTTGTTCTTTCGGGCGCTCAAGGAGCGGGTCGGGTTACGCCGGGCCCGGTGGACGGCCTCGGGCGCGGCCGCGATCGCCCCCGAGGTGCTCGAATTCTTCATGGGCCTCGGCATCCCGGTCTACGAGCTGTACGGAATGACGGAGAACGTTGCCGTTGCCACGACCAATTTCCACGGCCGGGTCAAGCTCGGCACGGTCGGCGAGCCCTACCCGGATATCGGGTTCAGGCTCGACCCGGAAACCAACGAGATCCAGACCAAGCACCCCGGAGTCTTCAAGGGATACTGGAACAAGCCCGAGAAGACCGCCGAAACGTTCACCGAGGATGGCTGGCTCAAGACCGGCGACGTTGGGGAGTGGGTTGACGAGACCCATGTGAAGATCGTCGATCGGATGAAGGACATCATCATCACATCCGGCGGAAAGAACATCTCGCCATCCGAAATCGAGAACTCGCTCAAGGCGTCGCCGTTCATCAAAGAAGCCATGGTTATCGGCGACGGCCGCAAGTTCGTTTCGGCCCTCGTCGGCATCGAGCTGGACACCGTGGGTGACTGGGCGACGCGGCGTGGGATCCCCTTTACGACCTACCGCGACCTGGGGGAGAAGCCCGAGGTGATCGACCTGGTGCAGAAGGTCGTCACGGCAACCAATGAGAAGTTCGCCACCGTTGAGCAGATCAAGAAGTTCCGGATGATCCCCAAGGAGTTGGACCACGAGGACGGCGAGCTGACTGCAACGCAGAAGCTGAAGCGATCCTCCATGGTCGAAATGTTCGGCGACCTCGTGGAGTCGATGTACTGATGCCCGGCTTCACGGTCGTTTTCGCTCAGACGGCTAGCTCGTTCGATGTGTTCCTGACGAAACTGATCGACGGACTCGCGCTCGGTTCGATATACGCCATCCTGGCTCTCGGCTTCGTCATCATCTTCAAGTCGACTCAAGTGCTGAGCTTCGCCCACGGTGCGGTGGCGGCCGTCGGGGCCTATCTGGCTGCCTACTTCGTGACGACGATCAACTGGCCGGGACGCTACTTCGAGTCGCTTCCGGCCACGTTGAGCTTCATTATCTCGGCGCTCGTGGCCGTCGTTGTCGCCGCCGGTGTGGGGATGGTCATCGAACGGCTATTCATCAGGCCGATGATTGGTGAGCCAATGTTCTCGATAGCAATGATCACGATTGGCATCGACATCATCTTGCGGACATTCGTCGGCGACCTGATCGGTCAGGGCGGCGTTTTGAGCGTCGGTAGCCCCTGGGGGATCCTCAGCCTGTCCACTTGGAGCGGGATAATCGTTCCTCACGTGTTCATCGCGGTCATCATCACCGCGATCGCCGTTGTCATCGCGTTGATTCTGTTCTTCCGGACTCGTATCGGTGTGGCGATGCGGGCGACGGCGTTTGACCAGGAGGCCGCTATGGCCCAGGGGATTTCGGCCGGCAAGATCTTCGCCCTGGCATGGGCGCTCGGAGCGGTACTGGCCGCAATCGGCGGAATCTTCTCGAGCATCTCGCCCCGGGGGTTCGGGGTTACCGGCGGCACAGCATTCTTCGCTCTCCGCGCGTTCCCGGCCATCATCATCGGCGGCCTTGACTCGATCGCCGGCGCGGTGGTCGGCGGTTTTGTCATCGGGGTTTCTGAGATCATGTTGGGCCACTACCTGGCGAACTTCTCGGGAACGCTGGGCCTCGGCTTCACTGGGCTGATTCCGTACCTGCTCATGATGGGTTTCTTGTTAGTTCGGCCATACGGGCTGTTCGGTACTGAGGAGATACGGCGCGTATGAGAGGCCGTCCCCTCCTCTACGTCGACTACAACAAAGAGCAATCGCTCTTCCCCACAATCGCGCAGAAGGTGCTTTTGGCGATAGGGGCGTTGATCGCCATCTCGGTTCCCTTTGGGCTTGTGCCCGGGTTCAAGTTCCTCGCCAGCCCGGGCTGGCTGCAACTCCTCGTGATCGCGCTGATCTTCATGATCGGTGCCGCCGGGCTGAACATCGTTACCGGCATGGCAGGACAGATCTCGCTGGGTCACGCGTTCTTCATGGGTATCGGGGCCTACACAACGGCGGCCCTGAGCGGCTCTTCCACAGAGGCCCTGTGGGGCATGGAGCTGCCGATGTGGTTCGGGGTGATCGTAGGCGGGCTGGTCGCGGCCGGGTTGGGAATCCTGATAGCTCCAACCGCGGTGCGCGTCCGTGGCCTCTACCTGGCGATCGTTACCCTTGGGCTGGTATTCATCGGCCAGCACCTGTTCCGCAACTGGAACCAGGTCGCCGGTATCGCCGAGCTGGGCCGGAACTGGGGCCCGTTTCAGCTCTCGCTGTGGGATATCGATGGCCCCACGCTCGACCTGGCCACCGACGGGGAGTGGTTCGGGTTCTTCCTACCAGGCCAGGGCAAGGCGTACCTGTTCATGTTGGTTGTTGCCGCGCTCTTTCTCCTCCTGGCGAAGAACCTGGCGCGCACGCGCATCGGCCGTTCTTTCGCCGCTATCCGCGACCGGGACATCGCTGCCGAGGTGATGGGCGTGAACGAGGCCAAGGCGAAGACGCAGGCCTTCGCTATCTCCTCGTTCTACGCCGGCGTGGCCGGAGGCCTTTACGCCACCTTCCTGGGGTTCCTCCCTCCCGAGCAGTGGAGTCTCTTCCTATCGGTTCAGTTCATCGCGATCGTTCTGATCGGAGGTGCCGGGACGGTCATCGGCGTTGTGCTCGGCACGCTCTTCGTGCAACTGCTGCCCCGGTTGGTAGAGAACTTCACGGGATTCCTGAGCGACCAGATTGCCGACGGCACGTGGCTGGCCCCCATCGCCGACATCGTCATCAAGACCGGGTCGGGGGACTTTGGAGTGCTGTCCCTCGACGCCCAAGGGGCCGGGCTCAGCATTTTTCAGGCCAACACAGTGCTCTACGGCCTTTTGATTGCAGTTTTCTTGATCTTTGAGCCACTGGGTCTGTACGGAATCTGGCTCAAGGTCCGCAATTACTGGAAGGGATGGCCTTTCACCTATTAGGTGGGAGGCCGGAGGAGATCCTCGGCGCCTCGCCAGGGCGGAGGAGGAGACGACAAGTGAAAGGAACAGAGGTCAAATGAACCTCAGAAAGAAACTGATAGTCGTTGGATTCGTATTCGCCCTGATCGCAGCAGCGTGTGGCGATTCGAGCGGCGACACGACGACCGCAGCGCCCGCGACGACGGCAGCACCTACGACGGCAGCACCTACGACGGCAGCTCCGACGACGGCAGCTCCCACGACAACCGTGGCGCCACCGGCGGATGAGGTCAAGTTCGACCTCGGCGTAGACGAGGACGAGATCCGCATTGGCCTGCTGGCCGACCTGTCCGGTCCGTTCTCGGGCCTGACCGTTGACATTGTCGATGCTCAGGTCACCTACTGGAACGATGTCGTTAACGCCAATGGCGGCATTGACGGCAAGATGGTCGTCCCCGTAATCGAGGACACGGTGTACAACGTCGCCACTCACGGCGAGAAGTACACGAAGATCGTCGACGAGGTTGTTGCCTTCTCCAACTCCACGGGCTCGCCGCATACCGCGTCGATCCTGGCGCAGTTGAAGGATGACAACGTCCTGGCGATGCCGTTGAGCTGGTATTCGGGTTGGGCCGATCCGGAGTTCGACGGTGGCTACGCCTTCGAACTTGGTTCGAACTACTGCCTCGAGGGCATTAACGTCACGGAGTGGCTGGTTGACAAGTTCAAGGCAGAAAACGACGGGGCCTTGCCGAGGTTGGCCATTGTCACCCGTGCTGGTGACTACGGCCAGGATGCTGCCGCCGGTGTCAAGTACGCCGCGCAGCAGCTTGGCGTCGAGATCGTCTTCGATGGTGAGGGCCTGATCGTTCGATCCAACCCAGCCGAGTACACAGCCGCCGACGCTACGCCGGTTATCACCGGTCTCGCTGGTGCTGCTCCCGACTGGGTTTGGCTAACCAGCGCTCCGAGTGAAACAGCGGTGCTGATGGGCGGCGCCATCCAGGCCGGCGTTACGGCGCAGTGGACAGGCTCCGTGCCCAGCTACGACTTCCGGCTGCTGGACTCCGCGCTTGGCGAAGCCCTCACCGGCTTCTACTGGGCCACCAACTACACGGTGTCGTGGGGTACCGACGTGCCCGGCATGGCCGATGTTTCGGCCGCGCTCACCGCCGCCTTCCCGGACCGGCGTCCCTCGGACGCGTTCCTGTATGGCTGGACGGAAGCTCGTGCCATGGAAGCGATCTTGCGTAAGGCCGCTGCCGATGGTGACATGACCCGCCAGGGAGTGCTCGATGCTGCCAACAGTGTCGAGGTGATCCCGATGGACGGCGCCGCGCCGGACCAGACCTATGTGGGTGACCCGAACGACTATGTCGTGCGCGACATGTACATGTTCAAGCCAGACCTGGCGGCCTACACGGCCGCGGGTGGCGCGGACCAGAAGTTGTCGGATGGACTCGGGACGACCGGTTCCACCTTCGTTGAGGGCCCATTCGTCAGGCCGCTGGCGAGGGACTTCAACTTCACCGGCGCTTGCTGGACACAGGAAGAGGGCAACCGGATATCCGGCTAGCCCAATAGCGAGTATCCCCGGGGGCGGCAACGCCCCCGGGGACCCCAACAGAGAGGCGCCGCGAATGCTCGAAGTATCCAACCTCGAAGTCGTCTACAACGACGTCGTGTTGGTGCTGCGCGGGCTGTCGATCGAGGTCCCTGACGGAGAAATCGTCGCGCTACTCGGAGCCAACGGCGCCGGCAAGACAACAACGATACGTGCCATCACCGGTCTCCTTGGTGTCCACGAGGGTGATATCACTAAGGGCGAAATCAGCTGGCAGGGAGAGCGGATCGACGAGGATGATCCGTCCAGCATCGTCCGCTCCGGAATCACCCAGGTCATGGAAGGTCGCCGGGTGTTTGCCGAGATGACGGTTGAGGAGAACCTGCGCACCGGCGCGTACACCCGCAAGGGGGCCGCCAAGTCCGTCTACGACAGGGTCTACGACATGTTCCCGGCCCTTGCCGAGCGGCGTAAGGACACGGCGGGCTACCTGTCCGGCGGAGAGCAGCAGATGCTCGCCATCGGCCGTGCGCTAATGGCCGACCCCAAGCTGTTGATCCTCGACGAGCCTTCGCTGGGCCTGGCGCCAAAACTGGTCCAGCAGATCAAGCAGATCATTGTCGACATCAACGAGACCGGTGTGAGCGTGTTACTCATCGAGCAGAACGCCAATATGGCTCTCTCGATTGCGTCGTTCGGCTACATCATGGAGACGGGCAAAGTCGTAATGGACGGGAACTCAGGCAAGTTGCTCAACGACGAGGATGTCCAGGAGTTCTACCTCGGCCTGCACGGAACGGGTGAGCGCAAGTCATTTCGCGACGTCAAGCACTACAAACGGCGGAAGAGGTGGTTGTCGTGACGACTCACAGCCATGTGGGCAAGAGAACCCTCGCCGACTGGCGCCATCGCGGTGGTGGCGACTACGAGCACCTCCTCGAGTTCCGCGACGTGTCACTCGCCTTCAAAGGAGTCAAGGCGCTAACCGACGTGAGCTTCCACGTCGACGACGGCGAGCTCTTCGCGGTGATCGGCCCCAATGGTGCCGGCAAGACCTCCACGTTCAACTGCCTCAACGGCGTGTACAAGCCCCAGGAAGGCGAGATCCTATGGAAAGGCGAGAGCCTTCTCGGGAAGCGTCCCGATGTCATCGCCGGCCACGGCATTGCCCGCACGTTTCAGAACATCGAGCTGTTTGCCCATATGACGGTCCTCGAGAATCTGCTGACCGGCCGTCATGTGCGTACCAATGTCGGGCCACTGGCCGGAGCGCTGTGGTTCGGGTCGGCAAAAAAGGAGGAGCTCGAGAACCGGGCTCTGGTGGAAGACATCATCGATTTGCTCGAGATCAAAGCCTGGCGCAAGTACCCCGTGGCGTTGCTGCCGTATGGCATTCAGAAGCGCGTCGAACTGGGTCGCGCCCTGGCGATGGAACCGGAGCTGCTCCTGCTCGACGAGCCGGTGGCGGGAATGAACCTCGAAGAGACCGAGGACATGGCACGCTTCATCCTCGATATCCGCGAGGAGCTGGGAATCGCCATAATCCTCGTTGAGCACGACATGGGGTTGGTCATGGACATTGCCGATCGAATCATGGTGCTCGACTTCGGTGTTGAGATCGCGGTGGGCGCGCCGGCAGCCATCCAAAGCGACCCCCAGGTGATCAAGGCTTATCTGGGCGAAGACTTCTAGGAGTCCGACCGTGACCTCACGAGCCGAACGGGCCGCTCAGCTACTGGCTGCCGACCCATATGCGCAGAGCCTGGGCGTCCGGCTCGTAGAGATCACCGACCTTTCCGTCACTGTGGCCATGGTGATCGGCGAAGGGCATCACAACTTCGTTGGTTCGACTCACGGCGGAGTGCTGTTCAGCCTCGCCGACGTTGCGCTTTCTCTGGCGGGCAACGTTCCCGGCCCCGCGGTGGCGATCGATACCCACCTGGCGATAACTGCGGCTTCGGCCGCCGGTGACGAACTGGTTGCCACCGCGACCGAAATCACACGCGGTCGCACCCTCTCGACCTACCGGGTCGAAGTCCGGCGGAGCAGTGACGACCGCATCTGCGGCACCTTCACCGGCACCAACTACATCCTGCCCCCCGACGAGCCCGTCTGAGGCGAGCAGCTTCGATTCTGGCGTCAGATATCGGCAGATATTCCGCTCTCTGACGCCAAAAAGGGTCGAAGAGTGCCCGTGACGGGTCACGGGCACTCTTCGTTCGTCGTGTTGGAGGCTTTAGCCGAGTTCGCTGATGTCGATTGCCGGGTCCGTCAGATTGCGTAGCCAGCGCATGATCTTCCTTGCTTGGTACCTGGCACGATGGAGGTGTTCAACCGACTCGCCGAGTCGCGCCCGCCCCTTGCGGAGCAGAGCCTTGGCCGGATCTGGCCAATCCTCCGGTTGCAGGTCGACCACCATGTCGGCGACTGGCCCCGCCAACCTGTCGGCCGCGGCGACGTTGTAACGCATGCGGGCGAGGAGGATCCGCGGCCGTGTCACGTCGTAGCCGGCATCGGCGGCCCGAGCGATGAGAATCTCGAGCTTGTCGCCGAGTTCGGTGAGCCGTTCTGTTGCCGCCACTACCCGATCAGATGCCAGCACTTGCAGCACCTTCGGCTTGACGACCTGATAGATCCGGAACTCCGTCGCGATCAGCGGAACCAACTCACGCAGTTCCTCGATGGTCTGAGCGGCCTTGATCTTGCGGGCGAGTTCCTTCAGCCCCTCTGCGGCGTCTTCCAAATCGACGAGCAGCTTCTTGGCGTGCTCGTCGGTGACGCTCTTGCTTTCGGTGACCTTTCGGGTCAGACGCGCAATGGTGTGCAACCGACGATCGATGGCGTGCAGTGCACGGTGTTTGATCTCATCGACATCGCTCACATCGGATACGGACGGTGCGTCCGCGGTAACCGAATCAGTCTGGGCTACGGCCACTCCGGGAAGTGCAACCAGCAAGCCGCCCACCACGAACGCCACGAGCCACGAACGATTTCGTTTTGTCATAGGCCCTTCTCCTTTCGTTACCACCCAGAGTGGCTACATGATGTCAGATTGGGGGCAAGGAGGTGTAAAGAAACTGTGAATCAGAATCTCAGTGCTCAGTGGCCGTCTTCTCTAGAGTGACGCAACCCAGAGCACGCGGAGGAACATGCAGGCCACGATCCCCTCACGAGTCATCATCGGCAGAGTGCTGCCGCGAAGCACGAGTTGGACCATCGCGCTCACAATCGGGTTCGCACTGCTCACGGCGGCCGCCGCGCAGGTGCGGATCCCCCTCCCGTTCACCCCGGTGCCCATCACCGGCCAGACATTCGCGGTGCTTCTCTCCGGTGCGGCGCTGGGGGCGACGTGGGGCGGCGCCAGCCAGGTGCTGTATGGGTTGCTCGGCGCAGTTGGCCTGCCGTTCTACGCTGGAGGCGAGAGTGGATGGGAGGTGGTGACCGGTGCCACGGGTGGCTACCTGGTCGGCTTCGTCCTCGCCGCCTTCGTCGTCGGCTCGCTGGCGGAGCGCCATCAGGACCGTACGATCGCCGGCTCGGTCCCGGCCTTCCTGACGGGCACCCTCGTGATCTACGCCGTTGGGGTCCCCTGGCTCTACTACGCAGCCGATTCGATCACGACGGGCGAAGCCGCACTGGCCGCCGGCTTCATTCCCTTTATCGCCGGCGACTTGATCAAGATCGTCCTGGCCGGCCTGCTACTACCGGCAGCCTGGAAAGTCAGTAATCAGTAATCAGTACTCAGTACCGCGCGTCAAGGGGTGCTCGCATGAAAGATTGGTTGCAGGCGTCCGGTGAGCTCGAACCGGATACTGAGTACTGGATACTGAGTACTGGATACTGAGTACTGAGTACGGAGTACGGAGTACGGACTACTGAGTACTAGACCCGCTGGATAATGGTCAGGCATGGTTAACCTTTGTAGTCCATGGACGTGTACGACACCGAAGTGGCGGGCCACGGCAGTGTCGTGGACTCCTCGCCGCGCTCAGGAAACTGGGATGACATCCCGGAAAACTTGCGCCCCGACCACAAGGGGCCCGTGTGGCCCTTTGTCGTGGCCGGCTTCATGTTCCTGGTCGGGGCTGCCGTCACGCTCCTGGTGCTCTTCCCGTTCGATGTTCCGTACTACTCGTTCTCGCCCGGACCGGTCAACGACGTGTCCGACTTCATCGAAGTTCCTGAGCCTTCAGCCGAGGGCTCCGGCGAGCTCTTCTTCCTGACGGTCTCTCTCAAGGACGTCAACGTCATCGAGTACATAGCGGCATTGCTGGACGGGGAAGTGGATTTGAGCCCCCGGGAGAACGTACGGCCGGCCGGAGTCAGCCAGGAAAGCCTTCGACAGCAGAACCTGGCGTTGATGCGAAACTCCCAGGACAGCGCCAAGTTCGTAGCTCTCACCCAGCTGGGCTATGAGGTGACACTCACCGGGTCGGGAGCGCTCATCCAGGGCATCGTTGAGGGAAGCGCGGCGGTCGATCTGCTGTTCGAGGGCGACGTGATCGTCGCCGTCGACGGCCAGCCGGTGGAGTTCGTCGACGAGGCAGTTGCCGAGATCGGCGGCCGGGCGCCCGGGGATGACGTCACACTCTCGATCCGCCGCGCCGTTGCTCCGGACAACGAGGTCGAGAGTCTCGATATCACCATCGTTCTCGGCCCCTATCGAGCAGAGGATGAGAACGGCAACATTATCGACGAGCCGGACCGCGGCATGGTCGGCGTTCTGCTCACCAACGCGGAGACGGAAACGATCTTCCCGGTGGACATCGAGATCGATTCGCAAAACATCGGCGGCCCCTCGGCCGGTTTGATGTTTGCGCTCGAGATCATGAACCAGCTCACAGAGGAGGACCTCACGAAGGGTCAGTCCATTGCGGGTACCGGTACGATTGCACGGGACGGCCGAGTGGGTGCGATCGGCGGCATCAAGCAGAAGGTGTACGGCGCCATCGACGCCGGCGCCGACTATGTTCTCGTCCCCTCCTCGAACTTCCCGGACGCACTGGAAGCCGCCGGCGATGACATCACGGTCATTGAGGTGGCCACAATCGCCGACGCGTTGACTTTCCTGGATACCCTGTAAACCCCTGATTCTCGGTTCCCGTAGCGGTATCGTGCCGTTATGTCCGAAGACCTAGATCCGGACGCGCTTCGAGCGCGCACTTTTTCGACCGCCCGGCGAGGGTTCGATCGGGACGAAGTCGAGGCTTTTCAACAACAGGTCGTGGATCATCTTGTCGCCCTGCAGGACCGGATCCACGAGATGGACGAGCGGCTCGGTCAGGTGGGGATAAGGGACCTGCCGGACCTGAAGCATGAATTCGACACGGTCGCGGAGGACGTGCGAGAGATTCTCCAATCCGCTCGCGATGCGGCTGCGGACATGCGCGATCGGGCCAGCGCCGATGCGGCGAAGTGGCGTGAAGAGGTCGCGGCCGACATCGCCGGGAAGCGTGAGGAGGCTGAGGGCCAGGCCGAGCTCCTGCGGCGCAGCGCCTGGGAGGCGTCCGAGAGCATGCTCACTCAGGTGGCCGCCCAAGTCGATGAGATGACTGCACGGGCACACGAAGACGTTCTGTTCGTTCGGGCTGAGGCCGAGCGGGAGGCGCTGCGCCTCACCGGGGACGCCAAGCGAGATGCCGAAGAGATGCTGCGATCTGTTCGGGCCGACTCGGAGAAGGTCACGCTCGACGCCCGCAATGAGGCGGAAAGGACGATGGCGGCCACCAGGCAAACTGTTGAGGCTGCCGAGGAGCGGGTGCGGATACTCGAGCATCGCCATCAGGAGCTCCTCGACGAGCTCGAAGCCACCCGGCGTTCACTCTCCGACCTCGAAGACCACATTGAGGGACGCCGATCAGAGCTCACCCATGCCACAACGGACCCTACGGAAACCTCCGTGCGGGTTCTCTCGGATGAGGACGACGCGGCCGATGTCGATGCCGACGATTGGCTGGACGACGACGCGACGGTTCGCCTGCTGCCACCGCCGCTTCCCGCCGCGATGGAACCGGTCGACGCCGACGAGCTTGCCGCTGAGGTCGAATCGCTGCGCAGTTTGTCACCCCCGATTATTCCCATCGAGCCGCCCCGTCACGGGCTCGAGCTGGTGACAGGTGGTTCGGAGAGCTCCGCCGAGGCGGCCTCCCTCGATTTTGAGATCACCAGCGGGGACGTGCCGGCGACGGCGGATGCCGCGGCGACCGCCGAGCTGACGGTGATCACGGGCTCGCCGGCGGCTGACGAGCCGCAGGCGGCGGTTGAACCTGAGCCGGATCCCGAGCCGGAACTCGAACCCGAACCTGAACCGAAGTCCGGACCGGAACTCGAACCCGAGCCCGAACCGCAGTCCGAGCCGGAACCCGAACCTGAACCGAAGTCCGGACCGGAACTCGAACCCGAGCCCGAACCGGAACCTGAGTCCGAGCCGGAACCTGAGTCCGAGCCGCCATCCGAGCCGGAGCCTGATACTGATGCCGAGGCGCCGGCTCCGCCCGGGGACGACATCGACAGCCTCTTTGCCAGTCTGCGGGCGCCACAGCCTGAGCCGGCGGATCCACCCGCAACCGAGCCGGTGCGACAGCCGGATCCGGAATCGGAGCCGGGCCCCGAACTCGATACCCAGCCTGACACAGGGCCGAAGCCCCCCGCTGAGCCGGCAGGGGACCCAGAGCCGGTGTCCGACGCTGGAGCACCACTGCCCGATGCAGTCGATCGCGGGGAGTTGCGCGACCGCCTCCTCATGCCGGTTACCAATCAAGCGCTGCGCGGTATCAAACGTGCCATCGTCGACGCGCAGAATGCAGTCCTCGAGGATCTGCGTAAGGGGCCGGATGATTGGCGGCCCAAGAAGTCCATGTTTGATGCCGTCGTCGGTCCGGAGGCGGCTGCGGTGGCGTCCCGGGCGTATCTGGCGGGAGTTTCAGCCGCGGGTGAAGTCGCGGCAGCGCCGGCCCCCGAGATCCCGGATCAGAGCAGCCATGATCTGTCGAGCGTGGTCACGGATTTGTGGGAAGCCGCCGTCGACGCCGTGGACGCGTCCGCGGGCGGTGGCAATCGGGAGCGTGGCGCCAGCGTCGGCCGTGTGTTCAGGGCGTGGCGGACTGATGAGGCCGAGCGAAGAGTTCGCGAAGTCGCCCATTCGGAGTACAACGCCGGTCTGGCTGCCGGCCTCGACGCCCTTGGGATTGGCTACTCGATCGAGCCGGCGGGTAGAGACCTGGCCGACCCCGACGCAGCGGTGATTCCGACGCGCTGACTCTTTGGGCTCGGGCGGCAATAGACTGCATCTCAATGATTAGCCGAGACGCCGTCCCCATTCGTCCCGAAGCACGCCGCCGCTGGCCAGCTTTCCTCCTGATTGGCGCGTTCATCGTGATCTTCACGATTCGATCAGTCGCCACCTTCTGGACCGACTTCCTGTGGTTTTCCGACCTCGGCCAGTCGGCAACCTGGCGCACGCTGATACTCACGAGGGTGTGGCTCGTGCTCGCCGCGACCGTCGTCGCCTCGATCCTGTTCTGGGTGAATCTGGCCCTCGCCGACCGGTTGTCTCCACGGACATTGAGCCTGGGCAGTCCGGACGAGGAACTTCTGGAGCGATTCCAGGAGTGGATCGAGCCCCGGGTGCGCTGGGTACGCCTGGCCGTTGCCGGGTTCTTCGGTCTGATGGTCGGGCTCGGTGCCTCTGTGTGGTGGCGAGATTGGCTCCTGTTCCGCCACGGAGGCAGTTTCGGGATCGAAGACCCGATCTACAACAACGACATCAGCACGTACATCTTCAAGCTGCCGTTCTACCGCGACGTCTTCGGCTGGACATTCCAGCTCTTCCTCGTGATCGCCCTCGTCACGGCGGCCCTGCACTATCTCAATGGCGGCATCCAGGTGCAACGCCGGGTCGCGCCTGGTGTGAAGGTTCACCTTTCGGTGCTGTTCGCCGTCCTCGCCCTGCTCAAGGCTTTCGGATACTTCCTGGATCGCTGGGAGCTGCTCTACTCGCCGCGGGGCACCGTGCTCGGCGCGTCTTTCACCGACATCAACGCGCAGCGACCGGCGTTCCAGCTTCTGATCATCATCTCGATTGTGGCGGCGATCATCCTGCTGGTGAACATCCGCTTCCAGGGCTGGACCCTCCCGGCGGTGGCCGTCGGATTGTGGCTCGTTACCTCGATCGGGGTCGGCGGGATCTACCCGCTCATCGTGCAGCGGTTCCAGGTGCAGCCGGATGAACTCAACAAGGAGATCGAGTTCGTCGCTCACAACATCGAATTCACTCGCGAGGCCTACGGGTTGAGCGACATCGAGGTGAAGGAGTTCGGGGCGGCCTCGGAGCTCACTGCGGCTGATCTCGAGGCGAACCGCGACACCGTTGACAACATCCGTCTTTGGGACCCGTCCGTCCTGTTCACGACGTATCAGCAGCTCCAGGCGATCATGACCTTCTACGACGTGTCTGACGTCGACGTCGATCGCTATCGGGTCAACGACAAGCTGACCCAGGTCATGGTCTCGTCGCGCAATCTCGATGAGGCCAACATCCCGGCGCCGGGATGGGTCAATGAGCGCCTGGTCTACACCCACGGGTTTGGCGCCGTGCTCAGCCCGGCGAACAGCGTGACGACGGAAGGTCAGCCGGATTTTCTGGTCAAGGACATTCCCCCGGTTGGTGCCGATATCCCCATCAGCGAGCCCCGCGTGTATCCCGCGTGTATTTCTCCGACGACGCATCTTCCGCGTACGACATCGAGGGGACCATGCAGCAAGAGGTCGACATACCTGAGGCCGGCAACGTCGAGAACATCCAGTACAACAGCTATCAAGGGGACGGGGGAGTGCCGCTCGGGGGCTTCTTCCGGCGGCTGGCGTTTGCCGCCCGGTTCGCCAATTGGGACACGATGATCTCGAGCCGGCTGAACTCCGAGAGCCAGGTGCTGATGGTCCGCAACATCCGCAACCGGATCACAAAGTTGACCCCGGGCTTCCTGTACCCGGACGCCGATCCCTACCTGGTCGTGCTCGACGGCAAGCTGGTCTGGGTCGTCGATCTGTACTCGATCTCGGACCACTACCCGTACTCGACGAACGCCGATGTGCGCCGGCTGGATTCGATTCAGTATCCCGGGCTTCCCAACAGCTTCAACTACATCCGCAACTCTGTGAAAGCGACCGTTAGCGCCTACGACGGCGAGGTCACTTTCTACGTGGTGGACGACACCGATCCGATGATCGCGGCCTATCAGCGGATCTTCCCGGACTTGTTCACCCCCGGGTCGGAGATGTCGTCGGAACTGGTCGAACACCTGCGCTATCCGGAAGACATGTTCCGGCTCCAGTCCGACATCTACACGACCTATCACATGACCGACCCGACGCAGTTCTTCTCCAGCGTCGATCCCTGGGTGATCGCTTTGGATCCCTCGACCTCGGAGCGGTCGGTTGGCTTCCGCTCGCAGGCGCTCAATCGGGCTCCTGCCAACGAGAGGCCGATGCTGCCGTACTACCTGCTGATGAAACTCCCCGAGGATCAGACCGACCCGGATCCCAGCTTCATCCTCATGCAACCGTTCACGCCGCGGGGCCGGCCCAACATGGTGTCATTTATGGTCGCCAAATCCGGTCCGGGAGACTACGGCCAGATCATCGACTTCCGTCTCCCATCGGGGACGCTGCAGCAGGGCCCGCGCCAGGTCGGCGAGTTGATCAACCAGGATCCGACTATATCGCAAGAGTTCTCGCTGCTCGACCAGGGAGGGTCGCGGGTGATCCAGGGCAACATGCTCATCGTGCCCATCGGCGACTCCCTGCTCTACGTCCAGCCGATCTACATCACCGCTAAACGCGACGAGGAAACCAGCCAGACGCAGTTGCAGGGGGCCCCGGTCGCCGCCGGCGGTCTGACCGGGATCCCCGAGTTCAAGTTTGCGGTCGTTTCGCACAACGGCCAGATCAAAATGGATGACTCGCTCGAGGGCGCCCTGGCCGCGATCTTCGGTGAAGCAGTGAGCCCCGATTCCGACGACGGGGAACTCCCCGACGTCGTGGCCGACCTGATCTCGGCTGCCGTGCAGGCCCTCGCCGACGCTGATGAGGCTTTGCGCGAGGGCGATCTCGCGACGTATCAGGCGAAGGTGAATGAAGCGTCCAACCTGCTGACGCGAGCCGATGAGCTCACCGCCGAGGCTGCGGTCGGCGCCGAAGGCTAGCGGAGCGAGTCGGGCGGCCTCCGGAGCGAGGATCTAGCGGGTGCCCCAGTCGTACGTCTGCTTGACAAGACGGACGAAGCTGAAGACTTCGATCGATGCGATCGAATCGTGCGTGCCCAGCAGGTTCATCAATTCCAACAGGTGGTCGTTGTCCGCGCAGACCACCTCACAAATCATGTCGAACCGGCCCGTGGTTATCGCCAGGTAATCGACTTCCTCGAGTTCGGCCATGAACTCGGCCGCGTTGTCGACACCGCCCGCGGTGTTGACGCCCACGAGGGCTTGGATCTCGAAACCGAGCGTCCTCGGGTCGGTTACGGCGACCACTTCCATCACTCCGCTCTCGATGAGTTGAAGCACACGTTGGCGCGTAGCCGGGGCAGACAGGCCGACCAGGGGACCGAGTTTGGTGTACGGCATCCTTCCATCGGCTTGAAGGTGCTGGACGATTGCTTTGTCGGTGTCGTCCAGGCGGATCGGCCCATTAGGGCCTTCTTGGTTTCGTTCCGATCGTGGAGGGACCATGGACGAAACTATCGCTTGCATCGATCTGCATTGCAAGTCATAATGCGCCGCCAAAGCGGCTGCTGGTTCTCTATCGATTGGATGAGAGTGATATGGCGAGCATTCAGCTCAATGCCATTGATGTTATGGAGGCCGCACCGTGACGGCTATCCGTACTCTGTCGCTCACCGGCAGCCCCACCGAGAGAGGCCGCGCCCACGGACTTGCCCACGGGGTCGATATCCGCCGCTACACAGAGGAACGGATGGCGCTCGTCGCCGCCGGCACGTGGACCGACGGCATCGCGGTCTCCCGAGAAGCGATCCTCGACCTCGCCACGCAGATGCTTCCGGCCCACCAGAGCTACTCGCCCGACCTGTACGCCGAAATGGTCGCGATCGGCGACGCCGCCGGGCTCACTCCGGCGGAGATGATCGTCGTGGGGGGCTTCACGGACTTCGTCGATGCGGTTCGCGGGTCATTCGGAGCAGCGCCGGTCGAAGACACGTGTACCGCCTTCATCGTGCCCGATGGCCGGGCGGACGGCGCCGGCTTCTATGGACAGACCTGGGATATGCACGACTCGGCTACGGAACACATCGTGATGCTCGACGTCTCCGGCGACGACGATCCCCGCGCTCTTGTCTTCAGCACGGTGGGTTGTGTCGGTCAGATCGGTATGAACGACGCTGGCATCGCGATCGGGATCAACAACCTCACCGCTACCGGCAACGTGGGAGTCACCTGGCCGTTCGTCGTCCGCAAAGCTCTGCAGCAGAGAAACATCGAGGACGCCACCGCGTGCGTCGTCGATGCCGACCTGTCCGGAGCGCACAACTACCTGCTTTTCGACAGCGAAGGCAACGGCGTGAGCATCGAAGCGATGCCCGACGCTCTCGGCGTCGAGATGCTCGAGGAGGCCCCGGTCGTCCACACCAATCACTGCCGGCGTCCGCTCACTCAGGCCGAAGAGGCGCCACGCCCACCCGTCCTGCAGGCCAGTTCCCAGGCGCGTCTGGCACGGGCGCTCGATCTGCTCGGCGGCGCCACGTTCACCGTGGACGATCTCATGTCCTTGACCCGTGATCCCGAGGCGATCTGCCAGGTCGCGGCCCCGCCCTATCACATCGAGTCGTGCGGCGCCGCAATCATGCGGCCCAAGACCGGTGAGCTTTGGGCCGTCGCCGGGCGCCCCGACCTCAACGAGTACGAGAGGTTCACTCTGGGATGACCGACCTGCGGTACGTCAATCTCACCCCCGACCTGGCCGAGCAATGCGCCGCACTCGAACTCAAGGCCTTTCCGCATTCCGACCCGGAGGACCTGTTCACCGCCGAAGGGGTGCGCGCCTATGCCGAGATCTTCCCCGAAGGTTTCTTTGTCTGTCTGGACGATGATCGGGTCGTCGGCCAGGCGGCGGGCATCTTTCTCGACTTCGACTTCGAGAACCACGCCCACACGCTCGTCGAACTGACGGGCGAACATCAGTGTGCCAACCACGACCCGGACGGCGACTGGTATTACGGCACCGACATCATCGTGGACCCCGACTACCGCCGCCAGGGTATCGGCAAGACGCTCTACGAACTGCGCAAGGACGTTGTGCGCCGCTACGGCAAGAAGGGCATCGTCGCCGGCGGCTACATGGTGGGGTTCGGCGATCGTAAGGACACGATGTCGGCGGCCGAGTACATAGACCGAGTGGTGTCGGGAGCCATCTACGATGCAACCTTGAGTTTTCAACTGGAGAACGGATTTGAGGTCCGTGGAGTATTGGAGGGGTACGTTCAGGACGAGGTGACCGACGGCTGGCATGCGCTGATCGTCTGGGATAACCCGGACTACGACAGCCCTGAGGACTACGACAACCCTGAGGACTACGACATCCATGAGGAAAAGGAGTCGGCGTGAATGGTCACGTCGCGAGAGAGCAAACGGTCTGCGTGTGCGGGGCCGTGAATACACGAGGAGACAACTAGATGGCACCGACAAGACGCAAAGGATCAATGGACGCAGTTGCCGCGCTGGCGGCCCGCAACGGCATGGATCGCCGCGAGTTTCTCAAGAGGCTCGGCCTCACCGGCGCCCTGCTCACCGGAGGGCCGGCCCTCCTGGCGGCGTGCGGGGTGGACAGCGCCTCGACCACGACCACTACTGCGGCTCCCGCCGCCGGTAGCTCCACGACAGCGGCGGCTATGTCGACCGAGCTCAACATCGCCAACTGGCCCTTCTACATCGATGTGCTCGAGGATGGTTGGTTCGATACGACGTCGCTCGATGACTTCACCGCGGCCACCGGGATCACCGTGAACTACTTCGAGGAAGTCAACGACAACGACGAATTCTTCGGCAAGTACCAGGCCCCCCTCTCGCAGGGGCAGGCGATCGGCCGCGACATCGCGGTACTCACCGACTGGATGGCAGCCCGGTTCATCCGCCTTGGCTGGACCGAGGAGCTGAACTACGACAACATTCCCAATGCAGTCAATCTGGTTGACGCCCTCAAGAGCCCCGGATTCGACTCCGCTCGCAAATACACGCTGCCGTGGCAATCGGGCCTGACCGCCCTTGGCTACGACCCCAATATGACCGATGGTGAGCTCACTTCGATCAACGACATCTTTGATCCGAAGTTCGCCGGCAAGGTGACGATGCTCACCGAGATGCGCGACACGATGGGTCTCGTCATGCTCGGCATGGACATCGACCCGGCAACCGCCACCGTCGAAGACGCCAAGGCGGCGACGGACAAGATGCAGAAGGCCGTCGACGATGGGCAGATTCGTGCCTTCACCGGCAACGAGTACACATCCGATCTGGCTTCCGGCGATGCCTGGGTCTCGTTCGCCTGGTCCGGCGACGTAATCCAGCTGCAGATAGACAACCCCGATCTGAAGTTCCTCGTACCCGAGGAGGGGGCGATGCTGTGGTCGGACAACATGCTGATCCCGAAAGGTGCCGAGAACAAGCACAACGCGGAGATCTACATGAACGACGTGTACGACCCGCGCGTTGCCGCCAAGATCGAGAGCTGGGTGAACTTCATCTGTCCGGTCAATGGCGCCCAGCAGGCGATGCGCGACCTCGGAGCCGAGATCGAGGATGACGACCTGGTTGCCCTGGCGGACGATCCGCTGATTTTCCCGACGGATGCGGACCTGGCCAAGACGCACATCATCAAGGACCTCACCGAGGACGAAGAGACCGAGTGGAACACCCTGTTCCAGGCAGTGCTCGGTGCCTGAGCCAGAGACACGCGACCAGGCGGGGGGCTCGAGGGAGCCTCTCGCCGTCGCCCTCTCCGGTGTCACCAAACGGTTCGGCGAAGTGGTCGCCGTCGACGACATCACGTTGGAGATCGGCGAGAATCGGTTCTATGCGCTGCTCGGCCCGTCCGGCTGCGGCAAGACGACAACGCTGCGCATGATCGGAGGCTTCGAGGATCCCGATTCAGGCTCGATCCGGCTGCACGGAGAAGACGTCACCGGCCTCAAGCCGTATCAGCGTCCGGTGAACACGGTGTTCCAGAGCTACGCGCTCTTCCCGCACCTCAACATCTTCGAGAACGTCGCGTTCGGGCTGCGCCGCAAGAAGGTGCCGTCGGTGGAAGTGACCCAACGCGTCCGCGAGATGCTCGACCTGGTGCAGCTCGTCGGCATGGAGAAGCGCAAGCCGGGCCAGCTGTCGGGCGGACAGCGGCAGCGGGTTGCTCTGGCGCGCGCGCTGATCAATCACCCCAGGGTTCTCCTTCTCGACGAGCCGCTCGGCGCGCTCGACCTCAAGCTGCGCAAAGAGATGCAGATCGAGCTGAAGCGGATTCAGAACGAGGTGGGCATCACGTTCGTGCATGTCACCCACGACCAGGAAGAGGCCATGACGATGGCCGACACCATCGCCGTGATGAACGAAGGCCGCATCGAGCGCCTCGGCGGTCCGACCGAGATCTACGAAGATCCGCGATCGGCCTTTGTGGCGGGTTTCCTCGGTGCCTCCAACCTGATGGAAGGCCGGATTGAGGGCAGCGGAGTGGCGCTCGAGGACGGTTCCGCTATCTCCCTTCCCGCCGACCGCCTGGCGGGGTATGACGCTCAGGTGCACATTGGTGTGCGCCCGGAGAAGATGAGCCTCACTGCTCCTGAGACTGTGCCGGCCGGGGTGAACTCGATCGGCGCCACGGTCGTTGATGTGTCGTTCATCGGCGTGTCGACCCACTACTTGCTGCGCACGTCGTGGGGCGCCGACCTCGTTGTGGTGGTGCAGAACCTCGACGATGAACGCCATGCCGCCGGGTCTTCGGTTGCTGCGACGTGGCAGTCGCAACACACATTTGTGGTGTCATGACGACGGAGTCACCGGCCCCACCTGAAGTCACGCCTCCCGGCGATATGCAGACAGCAGGCGCCGCCGCCTCCAAGTCGAAGCGCAAGCGGGTGCCCTACCTGCTGCTGCTTCCCGGTGGTCTCTGGCTGATCATGTTCTACCTGATACCCATGATCCAGCTTGCCGGAGTTTCGCTCCAGGAAGGGAGTTTCGAGGCGGGCTACGAGTTCACCTGGGCGTGGCGCAACTACACCGATGCGTTCGCCGCCTTCGGCGGTCACTTCGTCCGGTCCATCCTCTACGCAGGGACCGCGACACTGCTCGCCCTCCTCATCGGGTACCCACTTGCCTATGGCATCGCGTTCCGCGGCGGCCGCTACCGCAACCTGCTGCTGATCCTGGTGTTGATGCCGTTCCTGACGCCGTTCCTGCTGCGCACGCTGGCCTGGAAGGTGATCCTCGCCGACAGCGGCTGGGTAGTCGGCGTCCTCCAGTCGATTGGCATCATCGCTGAGAACGGCCGATTGCTCGCCACGGGTTGGGCCGTCGTTGCCGGCATCACCTACAACTTCCTCGCCTTCATGACGCTGCCGATCTACGTGTCACTCGAGAAGATCGATCCATCGCTGATCGAGGCGGCCCAGGACCTCTACTCCAACCCCCGCACCGCCTTCCGCAAGGTCACGCTGCCGCTGTCGCGGGCCGGGATCGTCGCCGGGACCCTGCTGACGCTCATCCCGGCATCGGGCGACTTCGTCAATGCCCAGCTGCTTGGCAACCCGCGGCAGCTTATGATCGGCAACGTCATCGACAGTCGGTTCTTACGCATCGTCGACTACCCGACCGCGGCTGCGCTGTCGTTCACGCTGATGGTGGCGATCCTGCTGATTGTCATTCCCTATGTGCGGGCGGTCGGCACTGAGGATCTGGTCGCATGAAGAAGTTCCTCGACCTGGCGCGTCGCCACGTGATCACGGTCTACATGGTGGGGGCGCTGGCGTATCTGTTCGTCCCGGTGGTCGTGGTCATGCTGTTCTCGTTCAACGACAACCGGGGACGCTTCAACTTCAACTGGCGCGGTTTCACGCTCAAGCATTGGGCCAACGCTTTCGAGGTGCCGAACCTCTTCGACTCCCTCGTCAAGAGCTTCCAGATCGCGTTTCTCTCGGCATTGGTGGCGACGATCCTCGGCACGCTGATCGCGCTGTCGCTCGTCCGCTACCGGTTCAAGGGACGATCGACGACGAACTTCCTCCTGTTCCTTCCCATGGCGACGCCCGAGGTGGTGCTCGGATCGTCACTGCTGGCGCTCTTCCTGACTCTGAGCATCCCTACCGGATTTGGCACCATCGTGGTGGCCCACATCCTGTTCAACATCAGCTATGTCGTAGTGACGGTGAAAGCGCGCCTATCGGGATTCGACCGCCATCTCGAAGAGGCGGCGATGGACCTGTATGCCAACGAGTGGACCACGTTCGTCAAGGTGACATTGCCGATGATCCTGCCGGGCGTCTTTGCCGCCTTCATGCTGGGCTTCGCGCTGTCCTTCGATGACTTCATCATCACCAACTTCAACTCCGGGGGCACAGTGACGTTCCCGCTCTACATCTGGGGAGCCGCCCGTGTCGGCGTGCCGCCGCAGGTGAACGTCTTCGGTACGGCGATCTTCGTGATCACGGTGTCGATCATGCTGCTCACGGTGGCCGTACAACGTCGCAGCGAGACGACTGCATAGATCAACAACAAACGGACCTTCCAAGGAGGACCACACATCATGGCCAAGGCGTTGCCGGAGCGGGCGCAGGTTGTAATCGTCGGTGGTGGGATGATCGGCGCCAGCGTGGCCTACCACCTCACCAAGCTGGGCTGGACCGACGTTGTGCTCATCGAGCGCGACAAGCTGACGTCGGGAACCACGTGGCACGCCGCCGGCTTGATCGTATCCGGGGGGATGACCACAGAGACGTATGCCTGGATGGCCAAATACACCCGCGAGCTCCTCGAAGGCCTCGAGGAGGAAACCGAGCTGTCAACCGGTTTCCGGCCCATTGGCTACGTCCAGACGGGCGCGTCGCCCGATCGTATCGACAAGCTCCGCCGCGAAGCCGACTTCCTGCGCGGTATGGGAATCGAGCGGGAGGAGATCTCACCCGCCGAGGTGCAGGAGCTGTGGCCGATCCTCGACACCAGTGATGTGATCGCCGGCTTCTACACGGCGAACGAGGGTCAGGCCGATCCGGCGAACTGCGCCATGTCACTCGCCAAGGGTGCCCGCATGGGTGGAGTGCAGGTTTTCGAAGACACCTCGGCCACCGGGTTCACCATGCGCGACGGCCGGGTGCATACGGTGCACACGTCGCGGGGCGACATCGAATGCGAGCACGTGGTGAACTGCGCAGGAGCGTGGGCCCGCCAGTTGGGCGCGATGGCCGGGGTATCGGTGCCGCTGCAGGCTGCGGAGCACGCCTACCTGATCACCGACCAGGTCGAAGGCATCAAGACGATGCCGGTCCTCGAGGATCCCGACCGCTACGCCTACTACCGCGAGGAAACCGGCGGGCTGATGGTGGGGCTGTTCGAGCCGGTTGGAGCCGCCTGGAGCGTCGATCAGGTGCCCATGGACTTCAGTTTTGGGGAGATCACCAACGACTGGGATCGACTGGCCCCCTTCCTGGAGCTCGCAATGGAGCCGCTCCCGATTCTTCAGGAAACGGGGATTCGGAAACTGTTCACCGGCCCGGAGAGCTTCACGGCGGACAACGCATCGCTCATGGGCCCATCGCCGGAGGTGGAGAACTTCTGGGTGGCCGCCGGGTACAACTCGCTTGGGATCCTCCTGGGTGGCGGGGCCGGCAAGATCATGGCGAATTGGATCGTGGAGGGGGACCCGGGGGTCGATGTCACCGAGGTCGACATCGCCCGGATCCACCCATACGAGACCGCGCCGCGGTTCCGTAGCGACCGCACCGTCGAGCTACTGGGTCGGCTCCATTCGACGGGGTCGTGGCCGTATTCGCAGCCGACCAAGGCCCGCAATGTGCGCCGGTCGGTGCTGCACGACCGGCTGGAAGCAGCGGGGGCCCACTTCGGCGTGTCTGCCGGGTGGGAGAACACGGAGTTCATCGCCCCGCCGGGGACAGAAGTCCCGTTCGAGAAGACGTATCGGCGGCACTCGTGGTGGCCATATCACGAGGCCGAGCATCATGCGACCCGCAACGGTGTGGCTCTCTACGACATGTCGTCGATGTCGAACATCATGGTGGAGGGCCCGGATGCCGAGCGGATCCTCAACCAGCTCAGCGGCAATGATGTCGCCGTCGAGCCGGGACGCTGCATCTACACACAGTGGATGAGCCCGGCCGGCAAGGTGCTCGCGGATCTCACAGTGACGCGTCTGGCCGACGACAGCTACATGGCCGTTGTCGCCGAGCTGTACCACCGCCGCGTCATGACCATGCTGCAGCGGGCCGTCGGGCCGGACGACCGTGTCTGGATCAGCGATGTCACCTCGGGCTACACGATGATGAGCCTGCAGGGTCCCAAGTCGCGCGATCTTCTGGCGAAGGTCAGCGACGCCGACCTGTCCAACGAGGCGTTCCCGTACTTCACCGCGCAGCACATCGATCTCGAGTACGCCCTCGGATGGGCCTTCCGCATGAGCTTCGTAGGCGAGCTGGGCTGGGAGCTGTACGTCCCGAGCGAGTTCGCCGTTGGCGTGTTCGATGCCCTGGTGCGCGAAGGCGAGGAGTTCGGTCTGGCTCAGGCCGGCATGGTGGCCCTGGAGAGCGCCCGCACTGAAGCCGGGCGCAAGGACTACGGGCTCGATATGGAGAACACCGACTCACCGATCGAGGCCGGTCTCGGCTTCGCTGTCGACTTCGACAAGCCCGGTGGCTTCGTTGGGCGCGATGCGCTCCTGGCCGATAGGGAGGCGGGTCCGCCGAAGCGGCGCCTGGTGCAGTTCCTCCTCGAGGATCCCGAGCCGCTGCTCTACGGGGAGGAGCCCATCTTCCGCAACGGGGAACGACAGGAGTTTCTCCGGTCCGGCAACTACGGCCACACCCTCGGTGGCGCCATGGGCTTCGGCTACGTCGCCTCCGAAGACGGCGTCACCGCCGACTTTGTCCGGGAGGGCAGCTACGAGATCCAGGTCGCCGGAGCCATGGTCCCGGCTAAGGCATCGCTGCGACCAATGTACGACCCGAAAAACGAACGTGTCCAGATGTAGCCGTTTTGGCGTTGCTGAGCG
>CAMYIJ010000002.1:0-3117 GCA_947258375.1 uncultured Acidimicrobiaceae bacterium | reverse complement strand
GCCATATATGGCGCTCAGCAACGCCAAAACGGGGCATGGGGGTAGTCATCGTTCAACTCTCAGCCCTTCTGTGCCGATGAACCTGCGAAGCCGACTCGAGGTGAGATTCGTATGCACAAGATCCGTATCGTTGTTGTCGCGCTGGCGCTGACTGTTGCGGCGTGCGGCGGGACGTCAGATAGTGACGACACTCAGCCGCAGCGCGAGACTTCGTCATCGACGACTGCGGCCCCCGCAAGCACGGCGGCGCCCGACGTAACCGCCGCCGCGTCGACGGCAGCGCCCGCCGCGGGCAGTCCGGTCCAGATGGCGGTGGTCCACGCCGCGATCGAAAAGGTCGCGGCCGATCCCCCTTCCCGCATCGAAGGAATCATCGAGATGGCCGGTCTCGATTCCGACTTCGGTCCGATGGATCTGAGCATTCCGTTCTCGACCTCCTTCGACTACGCGACCGGTGACGGCCACATGATGATGGACTTCAGCGGGATGGCAGAGATGATCGCCGAGCAGGCGCCTGAGTTTGCCGACATGTTCGGCAGCTTTGAGGTCCGTCAGATCGGTGACACCGCCTATGTGAGTTTCGGCATGCTCAACATGATGTTCGGCGCCGACAGTGAGTGGCTGGCGATGCCCGTCGAAGACGGCGAGGGGTTCACTCAGGGTTTCACTTCCGGCATCAATCCGTACGACGCCACCGAGTTCCTCGACTCGCTGCCCGGCGCCGACGGCGAGTTGACCGCGATCGGCACCGAGACGATCCGCGGGATCGAGATGACTCACTACCAGGCGTTGTTCGACATGGAGGCCATGGCGGAACGCGATCCGGATGGGTTCGCCGAACTGCAGGAAGCCGGGCCGATAGGGCTCGATGCATTGCCCATGGATTTCTGGATCGATGACAAGGGCCGGCTGCATCGCTACCTGTTCGAGATCGACGGTTCCGAAGTCGAAGATCTGGCCACCGACGAGGACTTCGAGTACATGCGCGTGCAGTTCGACTTCTCCGGCTTCGGCGAGCGGGTGACCATCGAGCCGCCACCCGCAAGCGATGTGACCGACGTTGCAGAACTAGGCGACATGTTCACCGGCTTCGACTCGTAGAAATGTGTCCCCCCGGAGGGGGGAAGGTTCCTGCGAGGCGTCCGCCAGGACGCCGATGGAGGTAGGGGGGCGAATCACCTGAGGTGGTTCCCGGTGCAAGGTCCTGTCGCCCGTGTGAATCGAGAGCCCTGTGACCGCCGCGGTAGAATAGTTGCAAGCAGCAACTACCTACTGGGAGAGCAACAGCGTGAACGCGTTCATCTGGATACTGCAGATCGTCCTGGCCGCCACGTTCTTGATGGCCGGAGCGATGAAGCTCATGCAGGCCAAAGAGAAGATCCAGGAGTCGATGGCCTGAGTCGAGGACTTCGACGGCTCCCACATCAAAGGCATCGGAGCGCTCGAGCTGCTTGCCGCCATCGGGCTGATCCTGCCCGGGGTGCTGAACGTCGCCCCCGCGCTGACTGCGTGGGCGGCACTGGGGCTCTTGCTACTCATGGTGGGCGCCGCGGTCGTTCACGGACGGCGGGGGGAATGGCTGCCCTACGTGGCGATGAACATCATGCTGGCGATTGTGGCCGCCATCGTCGTGTGGGGACGCTTCGGCGACTACGCCTTCTGACCTGAAGGCCGTTGGGTCGAAGAAAGGCGCCGCCCCTCCAAAGCGGATTGGGGACGGCGCCTCTCGATCGTTGGAGGAGGCGTTAGCCGAGATGTGCGGTCCCGGTCGGGGCCACGAAGTCGGCGTTGGTGAGCGGGTACGACACGGGTTCGAGCTCGGCGTCGGCCGGCACGGGGCCGAGCAGTGGCTTGAGTGCAAACGGCAGTGGGTTGTCTTCAGCCAGCGGCTCGACGCTGATCACCACGGTCGTGCCCGATAGGTTCGTCGGGAACGTCAGCCCGTCCGGTGCGTTCTGGAGGTAGTCCTCACCGGGGAAGGCAGGAGTCCGCACGGTACCGCTGTACGGGGCGGCATCGTCGGAGCCCTCGACGCTCAGGAACGTACCGGTGGTCACCGGCACGCCGTCGATGACCGTCCAGCCTTCATAGGTCCAGCCGGCGGGCAGTTCGGGCAGGTCGAGCCCGGCAACGGGGCCGGGGAACGTCAGGAACCACACGCCGGAGAACTCGTCGTTGGTGCGGTCGCCGTCGGTGGGCGTCGCCAGCACGAACTCGCCGCTCGCATCCGCGAAGTCGGTGCCGAGGGCGGCCGGGTGGGCAATAGTGAGCTCTGCGCTGCCGTCGACGATATCGCCGGCAAGAATGTGCGTATCACTTGGCGCTGGGTCGGCGTCATCGTGTGGTTCGATACTGATCACCACGGCCGTTGCCGCGGAGGTATCGGCATCCACGCTGAAGTGGTCGACAGCGTTGCCGTCGAGGTCAACGACGGCCCCGTCAACAACGTTGAAACGGCCGGTCGACACAGGGGCGCCGTCGATGATCAGCCAGCCCTCGTAGTGCGCGCCGTTGGCAATCTCCGGCCAGCCGGCAGTCTCGAAGCTGATGGTGTGTCCCACCATCTTGTCAGACATGTCGTCGTCGGTCATGTCGTCGTCGGTCATGTCTTCGTCGGTCATGTCTTCGTCGGTCATGTCGTCATCGGTCATGGTGTCGTCGGTCATGTCGTCATCGGTCATGTCGTCATCAGTCATGGTGTCGTCGGTCATGTCGTCATCGGTCATGTCGTCATCGGCAGCCGCCACTGTTGTGGTCGGCGCTGCCGTCTCGGCGGTTTCGTTCGTACCTCCGCACGCGGCTGCGATGAGCGCGATTGCGGCAAGGAGCGATAGCCAGGTCAATGTCCGTTTCATCTCGGTCCCTCGTATGTTCGTAGTTGCCCGGTTCCACGGGCTCAGTCGGCCAACGGCAAGGGCGCCAACAAAGATTCCCGAATCGCCGATAGTTCACAAACTGGAAAGGATTGTTCCGATTCTCGCAAGAATCCCGGGAATTTGGACCTACGAGCGGTGTTACAATCGACGTCACAAGCGACGCGGGGTGGAGCAGTCTGGTAGCTCGTCGGGCTCATAACCCGAAGGTCGTAGGTTCAAATCCTACCCCCGCTACGAACGA
>CAMYIJ010000001.1 GCA_947258375.1 uncultured Acidimicrobiaceae bacterium | reverse complement strand
CCCAACGACGTATCCCACACCAACTCAAAGAACCCAGAACCAGCATCAAACACCGCCGGAACAAACGAAACCCCACCATCAACCGAAACCTCAACCCCCAAACCACCAACCGCATCCTGCGGATCAGACGCAGCCACCACAACACTCACCACCCCAGACACCACCTCACCCCCAGAAGGCGACACAAACCCCACAGACGGAAACTCCGCGGCGCCGGGAGCGCCGGTGAGGTAGAGGTCGTTGATGGTGGCGGCATCGAGTACCGAGTTGTATATGGCGACCTCGTCGATGACCCCATCAAAGAAGTAGCCGCTGGTGGCCCCGCTGTTGCCGTCATGGAACACCACCGCGTTGGCCATAGCCCCAATCGCATTCGCCGAACTGTGATAGTGCAGGGTTCCCCCCACCTCAGTACCAACCGAAACGCCATTGACAAACCCCTCGAGAGTGCCCGTCGGCTGATCGAGAACCAACACCACGTTGTAGATCTCACCCGCCTGAATCGGCGCTGAGAGGAAAGCCGGAGCCCACGGAGTATCCGGCGACGAATCATTGGCACTGTTCCAAGCACCCAAATACACCCGCGACTGATCCACATAAATCGACAGCCCCCGCGTAATCCCGCCCTCCTCGAAAAGGACCTGACGCGACACCACATCATCAGCACGGAACCATCGGAACCGCCACAAAGTCATCAACCCCATCAAAATCAGGAGCCGCATCCACATCAGCCACCAAACCCGAACCACCCAAAACCGGGCCCCCCGAATATGAACCATCAACCCCACTAACCACATCAACAGCAGTCAACCCAACAGACTCACCCAACCGCCAATACACATCGGGACCCGAAGCCAACACCGCATCCACATAGGCACCCGGCGGAGCATTGTTCACCGTCACCGCAACCGAATCCGACGCAGAGTTCCCATCAGAATCCACCACATTGGCCACCAACACCACCGCACCATCAGCCCCCAACCCGGTATCCCAATCAAACTCATGGAAACCCGACACCGCATTGAACAAAGCCGGAACCGGCACCCCACCATCAAACGAAACCTCAACCCCCAAACCACCAACCGCATCCTGAGGATCAGACGCCAACACCTCAACACTCACCACCCCAGAAACCACCTCACCCCCAGAAGGCGACACAAACCCCACAGACGGAAACTCCAACGCCGCGTTATCCACCGTCACCGCAACCGAATCCGAAACAGAATTCCCGTCAGAATCAGTCACCTCAGCAACCAACGTCACCGCACCATCAACACCCAACGACGTATCCCACACCAACTCAAAGAACCCAGAACCAGCATCAAACACCGCCGGAACAAACGAAACCCCACCATCAACCACCACCTCACCCCCAGAAGGCGACACAAACCCCACAGAAGGAACATTCACAACCGCGTTATCAACCGTCACCCCAACCGACGCCGCCGCCGAATTCCCATCAGAATCAGTCACCTCAGCAACCAACGACACCCCACCATCACCAGAAGACTCCGTATCCCACACAAACTCAAAGAACCCCGACCCCGCATTGAGCGAAGCCAACCCAAACGAACCACCACCATCAGTCGAAACCCCAACAACTAGATCGCCAACCGCATCCTGAGGATCAGACGCCAACACCTCAACCGTCACCACCCCAGAAACCACCTCACCCCCAGAAGGCGACACAAACCCCACAGACGGATCAACAGGCGCTGCTGGCAAACCCGCGGCATAGTGCGCTCCAATGGCGGATGCCGACAGGACGGAGTTGTAGAAAGCGACCTCGTCCACAACGCCATCGAGATAGAACCCGTTGCCACCCTTGTGCGAATCGTGGAAGCGGGAGGCGTCCTTCATGGCGCCGATGCCGGTGTCGGAGCCATGCCAGTACAAGGTGCCCGCCTGGTTCGACGAACCGGCCGGTTGTCCGTCGAGGTAGCCGCTGAGAGTCCCCGCGGCCGCATCGAGCACCAGCACGACATGGTGCGGCGTGTCGGGGGTCACGGGTGTCGAAAAGAAGATGTTGCCCCAGGGGGCATCCGGGCCGTCGTTCCTCCGGTTCCATCCGCCGAAGTACACCTCACCTTGATCGACGTAAACGGTGATCCCGCGAGTGATTCCACCCTCCTCGACCACCACCTGACGACGATTGACATCAGAGACCCGGAACCACGCCTCTATGGTGCGCGCAGCAACGGGCTGCAGGTTGATGGCGTCGGCGTCGGGAACTGCAACGAGATCATCGACGCCATCGAAAACCGGAGCCGAGTCGGCGTCGGCGACGAGCCCGGGGCCACCCAGGCCGGGGTTACCCAGGTATGTGGCGGGGAAAGCCCCCATTTCGTCGGCCGCCGTGGAACCCGCAGGCTCACCGAGGCGCCAGTACGCGAGGGGGCCATCCGCCAGAACGGCGTCCCGGTACTCGGTTCCGGCGGCGCTCGCCGGAGACCTTCCACCTGAATCGACGACGAGCGCACTCACGACGAGCGCGACAACAACCGCTATCCGGCCCATTCGCCGAGGGTGACTCATTCCCGCCCCTTACTCTCCCAAACGTGGCGCCCCTACAACGCCGGCTGCTGGCAAAGATAGGGTTCGTCGCGCTTTCAGGCAAGAAGATCAGGCCAGATTCGGCTGAATCAAATCACGTCGGCGTCGACCACGCAGCGTCGTCAAAACGCTGGATCTCGAGTAGGTGGCCATCCGGATCACGGTAAAACGCCTGGTAAATCCCATACTTCGGATGGGCCGCCGGCGGGCTCTCACAGACGCCGCCACCCTCCGTGATCCTCTCGTGCCAGCCGTCAACGTCCTGGCTCACCAGGGTGATGATCACGGCCGACGAGGCCACCCGGTCGGGACGAAGGCAGATCCCCAGAAAGGCCCTCTCGGCAACCCGATAGATGAGGCAATCGCCCTGGTCGACGACCAGTTGCAGCCCGAGCGTTTGGCCATAGAACGTTGCGGAGCGCGCGAGGTCCGACACCGGTAGAAACGTTATCTGATCGTCAAAGGTCATGGTCGATAGCCCTTGATGTAGCCGGGAACCGCGATATCGGCACGCAACTGTGGATCCGGCTGCGCGGTTCCGGCAACGATGGAAATGGGGATCACACCCGCCCAGAAGTCGAGGTCCATGTCCTCCTCCTCGTCCTCCGGCATATCGTCGCTGACCTTCGCCGATGCCTGATCTATCGAGATCGCGATGATCCGTGTCTGGCGATCTTCGGATCCCGACGCCGGCCTGGCGTCGTCCCAACGACCCGGCAACACATGCTCGGTGATCGCCCGCAAGGCGGCATCACGCTCCTCTGGATCCTCGACAACACGCGAGGTCCCGTAGATGACAGCCGAGCGATAGTTCATCGACGAATTGAAAAGGGAGCGGGCGACGACGACGCCATCGACGATCGTCATCGTAAGGCACACGTCCACTCCCTTGCGCAGGTCGTTGAGGTTGCCCGCGGCAGTCGAACCGTGAATGTAGAGCGTGTCGCCGACCCGCCCGTGGATCGTGGGAATGACTACCGGGTAGCCGTCGCGAATCAAGCCAACATGACAGATCATGGCGCGGTCGACGATTTCGTGAACTGTGGACCGGTCGTAGTCGTAGAGCTCCTGAAGCCGTCTTCCCTTTGCGCGGTCGTTCATGGTGGAGACGCTAGCCGACCCCTCTCGTGCTTATCACCCGAGGGGGTCAGGGACCTCTGGCCCGGTATCTAGTTATGTGAAGACTTTCACAAAAAGAGTATTTGGACCCTATTTTGAGATGCATGAGTGGCCATAAGCTGCATGAGTAGCCATAGAGATGCAGGAAACGCAGGGAATCGTGGCATTACTCACAACCAGACAGGTCCAGGAGATCTTCAACGTCGATCGTTCGACCATCTATCGAATGGCCGAAGACGGGCGCATCCCCGCGGTGAAGGTCGGAAGACAATGGCGTTTCCCCTCAGAACGACTTGACGGCCTGCTCGGCGGCGCCGCCGTGCCCTCCCCCCTCCCAGGTGCGGTGCCGCCGGCAGACCGCCAGATTCCGCTGGATTCGGCCCTGCCGGCGGACACAGCGGAGGCCCTGGCCGAACTCGCCGCCGACTTGTTCGGCGTGATGGCGGTCGTGACCGACATGGCGGGCAACGCGCTGACCCCGGTGGCCAACCCGTGCGGCTACTTCTCGGCGGTCTACGAGGGCGTCTATACCGCCGATCGCTGCGCCGAAGGATGGCGCCGCCTCGGCGAGGAGATCGACCTCGAGCCGCGGTTCCTGCCGAGCCACCTCGGATTCCTCTGTGCCCGTAGCTTCATTCGACTCGGCTCATCGCTGGTGGGCATGGTCATCGTCGGCGGTGTAGCCCCAACGCAGTGGCCGCCCTCAGAAGACGAACTCCACGCCGTGGCAATGGAAACGGGGGTGCCGCTGGAGGCGATTCAAGCTCACGTCGATGAGGTCTTCTGGATCGATACCCCTCATCAGGACTGGATCGTGCGCAACCTGTCGCGGGTGAGCGATCTCATCTCCCACCTGGCCGAAAGCCGCACCCGCCTCATGACCAAGCTGGAGAAAATTGCCGCACTTGCGAGTGCGGACGACCGACAAGAGACATAACCAAGGAGACCAAGTGAAGCGACTGTTGATACTGGGTGCCGGGACGGCCGGCACGATGGTGGCCAATAAGCTCCGCCCTCGCCTCGACGAGCGGGAGTGGAACATCACCATCGTCGACCAGAACGAGACCCACTACTACCAGCCCGGGTTCCTCTTCCTGCCCTTCGGCGGCTACACCCGCGAGGAGCTGGAAAGGCCGAAGCGCAACTTCATGCCCGCAGGTGTCGACCTCGTTATGGGCGAGATCGATCTCGTCGAAGCCGATGACAACCAGGTCAAGCTGGTGGACGGGACCGTGCTGCAATACGACTACCTCGTCATCGCCTCCGGCACATCGCCGCGGCCCGACGAGACACCCGGCCTTGACGGCGACGAGTGGTACAAGACTGTCTTCGACTTCTACACCATCGACGGCGCCGAGGCCCTGGCTCACAAGCTCGAAACATGGGAGGGCGGCCGCCTCGCACTGAACGTGATCGAGATGCCGATCAAGTGCCCGGTGGCGCCACTCGAGTTCCTGTTCCTCGCCGAGGCGTTCTTCGCCGAGCGGGGCATGGCCGACGTGGTCGAGCTGGTCTACGTCACTCCACTTGCGGACGCATTCACCAAGCCGGTAGCGGCTCGCTACCTCGGCGACATGCTCAAGGACCGCAAGATCGCCCTCGAGACCGACTTCATGCTCGAGCAGGTCGACTCGGAGAACCACAAGCTCATCTCCTATGACGAGCGAGAGGTTGAATACGACCTGCTGGTCACCATCCCGGTGAACATGGGAGCCGACTTCGTTCAGCGATCCGGTCTCGGCGACGAGCTGAACCATGTACCGGTCGACAAGCACAACTTCCTGTCGACGCAGTACGACAACATCTTCGCCCTCGGTGACGCCGCGGCGCTGCCGACATCGAAGGCCGGGTCCGTAGCCCACTTCGCTGTGGAGCTCTTCACGGAGAACTTCCTCGACTACATCGAGGGCCTGCCAATGCGGGAGCAGTTCGACGGCCACGCCAACTGCTTCATCGAGTCCGGCCGGGGCAAGGGCATGTTGATCGACTTCAACTACGACACCGAGCCGCTGCCCGGCAAGTACCCCCTCCCCGGGATCGGACCCTTCTCGCTCCTCACGGAGACTGAAGCCAATCACTGGGGCAAGGTGATGTTCAAGTGGATGTACTGGAACATCCTGCTCCCCGGCCGCCAGATGCCGCTGCCGGCCCTGATGTCAATGGCGGGCAAGATCCAAGAGGAAGTCGGATGACGGTCGCCGCTCCCGACCAGACGGCGGATCTCGAGCGCAAGATCGATGCGCTGGCCGAGCAGGTCGCCTTCCTCACCGAGGAAGCCCGGCTCAACCGGCAACGCCGGCAACGCTGGGAGGATCTGCAGAGCGACATGATGCCGATCGCCAGCGAGGCCATGGTCGTTGTGAGCAACGAATTGGACGCAGCCAATGTCAACGTCTCCGACCTGGCAGCGCTGATGCGACGGTTGGTGAAGGTGGCCCCTGTGCTCGAACGGGCCCTCGGCCAGGTCGAGATGTACTCCGAGCTCGGCCATGACATCCTGCCGCTGGGTAGTGAGGCCTTCGAGTTCGCCGTCGGGCGACTCGCCGACCTGGGTGAGAAGGGCTACTTCACATTCGCTCAAGGAGCCATCCAAGTGGCCGACCGTGTCGTCACGGGATTCACCGAGGAGGACGTCGCCCAGCTCGGCGACAACGTGGTCCTCATACTCCAGACGATCAAGGAGATGACCCAGCCCGAGATCATGGCGGCACTGCATCGCATGATCGAGGCCGTTCAAATCCAGCAGAGCCACATCGCCCAAGAATCCGCCGAACCACCGAGCTTCTTCCAGATCCTCAAGCAGATGCGGGATCCGGAGATTCGCCGGGGTATCGCCCGGGGTCTGAACACCCTCAGGGCAGTCTCCGAGGTGGAGTCGGCCCAAGTCATTTCAACAACCAATCCATCAGGAGGTAATAGCTGATGCCAGTAGCAACGATTGCCGGAGCCGACGTCGCCATCGACGCCGAAGGCTTCATGACCGATTCCGAACAGTGGACCGAAGAGGTCGGTGTCTTCCTCGCAGAGCAGATCGGTGTGGAGCTCTCGGAGCGGCACTGGGAAGTCATCCGGTTCGTCCGCGAGGACTACAAGGCCCAGGGAGAAACCCCAACATTGCGCCGCGTGTCAACGATCGGCGGGGTGCCCACCAAGGAGCTTTTCCAGCTGTTCCCGAAGAAGCCGGCCAAGAAGATGTCCTACGTCGCCGGTGTTCCCAAGCCCAAGGGTTGCGTCTAAAGCCGAGCCCGGCCAGAAAGGACTGTAATGACAACTGCCAAAGAGGCCCCGGCCGTAATCCCGGACTTCGGAGACGATGACGCCACGGATCGCAAGATCTGCTTCATCGCCTCCAAGGGAACCCTCGACATGGTGTACCCATCTTTGATCATGGCCAATGCCGCCCTTGGTGAAGGCGTCGAGACCCACATCTTCTTCACCTTCTGGGGCATGGACATCATCACCAAGGAGCTGCAAGAAGACCTGCAGTTCACGTGGATGGGCAACACGGCCATGCATCCCCCGGGCAAGAAGATGCACATGCCTCAGGGCATGGCGGGCCTTCCCGGCATGACGAAGATGGCGACCAAGATGATGAAGAAGCAGATCGCCGACCTCGACGTTCCGGTAGTGCCTGAGATGGTGCAGATGATCGCCGACGCCGGTGGCCAGCTGTGGGCCTGCAAGATGTCGGCCGACATGATGGGCCTGGAGTTGGACGACTTCGTCGACGGTGTCCAGGACATCATCTCGGCAACCGACTTCATCGAGCTATCCGAAGGCGCCCAGGTAATCTTCACGTAGGCACCGACCGCATAGCCAACAGGCCAAAGGACGAGAGGCGAGGCCGCGGTGGTCTCGCCTCTCGCTATTACGCAAAGAACCATCTCCGGGCAGGACAAGGACCAGAAGGACAAGATATGAGCCAGTACACATTCGGCCTCACCGTCGACGGCGACCTCGAGGAAGTCCGGGAGCGCGTGATCGCCGCGCTCGGGAACGAGGGATTCGGTGTTCTCACCGAAATCGACGTATCCGCCACCATGAAGGCCAAGCTCGACGAGGACGTCGCACCGTACAGGATCCTCGGGGCCTGCAATCCGCCGCTCGCCCATCAGGCGATATCGGCCGATCCGAAGATCGGAGCCCTGCTCCCCTGCAACGTCGTGGTGCGCCAGGTCGACACCGGAGTGGCCGTCGACTTCATGGATCCTTACGCCGTGCTGACCCTCGTTGACCTGCCGGGGATCGAGGAGCTGGCGACCGAGGTGCGAGGCCGGCTCGAGAAAGTGAAGGCGGCGCTGGCCGTCACATAGCCAGCGGGGTCACCTCGACTTCGCTTTCCGAACGATCGAGGCGAGGCGGGACCAGAGGCAGCGTGAGGGTGAATGATCCCTCATCCCCGTCGTGGGTGTAGATCAGATCTCCGCCCATCAGCCTGGCAAGCTCGCGTGACACGGTGAGGCCGAGGCCGACCGAACCGGGGACCGCCGAGGCGATGGCGCGTCTTCGATACGCCTCGAAGATACGATCGCGTTCCTCTCGTGGAATGGGATCGCCGTCGTCGCAAACGGCGATCGAGGCCATCTCGCCCTTCCGCTCGAGTGTGATCCGCCTATTCGGCCCGCCGTACCGGGCCGCGTTGACCATGAGATTGCGCAGGATCTGGCGGACCCGGCCGGCGTCGGCCAGAACCTCAATCGGACCCGCCGCATCGGGCATATCAATCGTCATTTCCGGTACAGCCGACAGAGCGGAACCGATCTCGGCAACCAGCTCCACAGTGTGGAGATCGAAGGACAGGGTTCCGATGTCAGCGCGGGCGGCAACCAGCAGATCCTCGAGTATGTTGGCGACGTCGCCGCTCTCATCCACGATGAGCTTGATGAACTCTTCGACTTCGCTCTTTCCGAAGTCGGCGAACCGCTCATCGAGCTCACGTGCCAAACCGACCACTGTCGTCATCGGGGTTCGTAGCTCGTGAGAGATCGATGCTACCAACTCGTCCTTCGACCGGATCAGTTCCTCGAGCTCACGCTGGGTGTCGAGCCATCGACCCTTCATCCAGAGGATCACCCAGGACATGAAAACGTAGGTGGCTGCAGACCCGAACGCGGTCTGAAGCTGGGTCCCCGAGTCAAGCGTCAGTCCGTGCCAGTAGCCGATCACTGCTATGCCAACGGTGGAGATGCCGACGAACACGGCTGCGCGGCGTCGAATGAAAACGGCGCCGCCAATTCCCATTGCCAAGAAACCGAACAGCGCGTCGTGCGTTTGATTCGGGTTGTTCGCGGCCACCATGAATATCACCGCAGCCATACCCACCATCAGGTGGATCGCGACATTCGGTCTCTTCAGTTCGATCATGGCCCACCCGACGAGCGCAATAGCCGCCGGGCCGATGGATCGGGTGAGTACTGCGTCGTCACCCACGACGAGGCCTATCAGTACCAAGGCCGCCGCAAAAGCAGAGGCCATCCATGTGGCCATGAACACGATCTTGCGGTCAAGTTCTCGCTCCTCGGCGAGCGCCGGCGACCCCCTTGAGTGCGCTACTCGATTGATGTTCTCTCCTCGAAATGACCGGTATCAAAGGAATCGTCACGGCTGCAGGCGTTCTTGAGCGGGATGTCGCGCCGCCACAGACACTCCCCAGGGCCGTACCATCACCACCATGGAATTCTCCCCCGTCGAGCTCGTGGGCTATCTCGGCTCGCTCTTCATCATCGTGTCGATGACGCGAACATCGATCCTCCATCTGCGACTCATCGGCCTGGCCGGGTCGGTGACGTTTCTCGTCTACAGCATCCTCATCGAGGCCTACCCGATCGCGGTCGTCAACGTCGTGATCATCGGGGTGCACCTGTTCTTCCTCCGTCAGCTGCTCTCCAGGACGACGGAGTTCTTCAGCAGCCTCGAGCTCCACAGGAACTCGCAGTACCTGGCTCGATTTCTGGAGTTCCACCGTTACGACATCGAGGCGTTCCAGCCCGGTTTCGAGTTCGATGCGCGTGACGATCAGCTACGAGCCTTCATTCTGCGCGACATGGTGCCGGCAGGGGTCTTCATAGGCCGAACATGCGCCGACAACTCCGTCGAGGTGGAGCTGGACTGGGTGGTGCCGCAATACCGCGACTTCAAGGTCTCTGAATACCTCTACTCGGACCGCTCCGAGATCTTCGCCCACAGCAGCCGGCGCCGGATCTGGGCCCGCCCCGGCAGCGTCGACCACGTCCGCTACTTCGAGGGCCTCGGGTTCCGCCCGGCAACCATGGAAGGCGCCCCGGTACTCATGGCAGATCTCGACGAAGTGGTGCGTTGATGCGATCCCGTGCCGATTCCAACTGCTCGAGCGACCGCTGATGGGCGTGACCGTTGGGGAGCTGGCCGCGATCCGCACGATCGAGCTGACCACGATCGGCCGCCACAGCGGGTCGGCGGCCCGGATCGAGATCTGGTGGTTCCACGTGGAAGGCCGCTTCATCGTCACGGGCACTCCCGGTAAGCGCGACTGGTACGCCAACGTCCTCGCCGATCCACAGGTGGTTGTGCACACTGCCGCCGGAGACGTGGCCGGAACGGCAATTCCGATCTCCGACCGGGACTTCCGCTACCGGGTGTTCACCCATCCGGACGTCGGCTGGTACCAAACCCAGGCCGAGCTCGAACGCCTCGTCGCCACCTCGCCAATGATCGAAATCAGCCTCAACGCCTGATCTCGCCGCAGAGAGTGCAGATGTACCTGCCGGGTCCCGAGGTTGGCGCAACCCGGTGATCCCAGGTGTGCTGATGATCCTGCCCGCGTAGGCTCTCGTTGACCGGCACTCGATCGAGTCCAAGGAAGTCGTACCTCCGGGCCAGGTCAAGCGTCCTGATCCACAGGCGATTCGGCTGAGCGGGTCCCTCCTCTTCGGGTTCATCCCCCACTGGTGCCTCGGGCGACGACGCGACCGAGGGGCCTTCCGCCGGCAGGTCCTCCCGGGTCGAGCGTCTCAGAAGCGACTTCCTCCGGCGAGCTGCCCGCTCCGGCTCGGGTTCGAGCAGCTCGGCGGGATAGGCTCCCGCCCGCTGAGGTGGGTCGCCGAACTCCGACTCCAGCAGAGCGGCCGGCTCCGGCTCGACCCGCGGCGGCAAGCCGGCCGGCGCGGGCTCCGCTCGAACGGCCGGCTCCTGGACCGGTTCCGGCTCGACCCGCGAGGGCTGGACCGGTTCAGGCTCGAACAGCGCGGTCGGCTCAGGCACGGGATCGTTGAACGCCGGGATTCGGATGCCGCGCTTCTCCTCGGCTGAACTGTCGTGATCGGCGGTGGCACCGGACTTGATGCGGCCAATCGGCGTGGGGACCGCCTCCTGACGAACCGTTGCTTCTCGAGGCGTCGAGGGCGCTACCACGACGTTGGACCGAGCCTCGGCGACTGCGCTCTCGGCACTCTCCCTCTCCGCGGCTTTGCGCTCCCGCCGCGACGGTTTCGGCGGGCGCGGCTTCTCGGCGGACTGCCGCTTGCCGCGACGAGTCTCCGCCTCAAGGTGCGGGTCCGGAACGACCACCGCGGCGCGGGCCTGCTCCGCCTTCTTATTGCCCCTGCGGCGGCTCTTGCGGCCCCCACCGGGTACCCGACCCTTGACAAAGGAGGTGGCGGCGAAGGCGGTGGAGTCCTCAGGCGTGAATATCAGTTGATCACCCTCTGCAACGAACTCGAATGAAGTCGAGTCGATTGCTCGAATGCTGATCTCTGATGCCGCCCAGTTTCCCAGTTCGACCCCATCAGCCCGCATGGTGATCTCCGTGTCCCAGATGCTCAGTTTGACGCTCAACGCGTCTGCGTCGTCCGGTGTCCTGATCGTGCCGGAGATGACCGTGACCGAACCTCCGGTCAGTGCACTATCAGAACTTGGAGCCTTGGCGCCCCTGCGTGGCACAGCACCACTCCTTCTCGGGAAATCAGCATGAATTCTTCGGCAGCTTCCGTAGAGGACTCAAGCCTGTTGGCTCAATCTGGGTCGCTCCCGGTGGTTCATGGGAGTTCGCCACATGGGGCTACTCTGCAGCCAGAAGGTGAAGCTGACCGGGAGTTGAGCACGTGACAAAGCGGTACGAGACACCGATCGGCGAGATGTGGCTCGAAGACGGCATCTTGTGGCATCGCGTCGACACCGCCGACACGATCACCGAGGACAATGCGCGCGCCGTAGTGGCCCTCGTCGGCCAGATCACCGGCGGACAACCCACCCCAAGCGTGGTCGATATCAGGTCGATCGGATTTGCTTCGAAGGGGGCCCGCCAGGGTTTTGCCGGCTCGCCCGACTCCTCACACGAGATCGCCACGGCGCTCATAGTCGCCAGCTCGTCGAGTCGAATCATGGCCAAGGCCTTCATCAAGCTGTCAAACCCGGAACGTCCGATTGGCGTATTCACTGATGAAACCAAGGCTCGCGAATGGGCGGAGCAGCACCGCCTCGAGGCGTGATCCCCAATCGGCTCCCCGGTCCTTACAGGTGACTAGTCCCTTTGGCACCACTCGTTTTCATTCTGTGCTCGCTAGCCAACTATCCCGATATAGACACATACGAGCTAGAACGAAGGAAATCACAATGACCATCTTCCGCAAAGACCGCCAGGACCAGATGCGCAACGAGAACGTCGCCGCCAGCCGAATCCGCAGCCTCGGCAACGAGAACACGCTCGAGGACGCCGACCCGGAGGAAGTCGCCCGCCGCCTCCGCAACCTGAACTACGGCTCGACCAGCCACAAAGTTCTCGCCGCCCGCGGATAGCACACCCAACTCGAACCGGGCCGGCATCGGGCCGCCGGCCCGGGTCACATCGGCTGACACCCCACCTCCACCGCCATGCACTGCCACGTCAGGACCTCATCGCCGAGCTCGGCAAGAGCCGCCGCCGGGAATCGGTAAACCCGCTCATGGCCCGCGGTGCTCCAGCCCGAACATGTCCAGAGATCCGAGGCATCGACCGGATCGCCCATCCTCCGACTCATGGCCACGATCGGCCGCGCCGGCACTGAGACTGACTTAGCATCCGGCGTTGAGGCCACATGGGAGGATCGATGGCAATCACCGGCGCACACGTGCTGCTGTATACCCCGGAAGCCGAAGCGCTGCGCGCAGTGCTGCGGGATGTCCTCGGCTGGAACCACGTCGATTCCGGAGGAGGCTGGCTGATCTTCGGCCTACCACCCGCCGAATTGGGTGTCCACCCCGGTGAGACCACCAGCCACGAGCTATCGCTCATGTGCGACGACATCTCGGCAACGGTGGCCGACCTGACAGAGCGCGGCATCGAGATCGAAGGTGAACCGACAGACGTCGGCTTCGGAATCTCAGTCATGATGATCTTGCCCGGTGGGGTCGAAGTGCGCCTGTACGAACCACGCCACCCGACCGCCATATGACACGCGGTGCATCAAGGCGGGTCCGTGACGATTGAACCGCACGCAGGATTCAGGTCGGTCGCGATCCCCGGTGAACACGGGGGCTGGAGCCTCACTCTGGAGCCGGCCATTCTCGGCTTGCTGGTCGCGTGGTCCGGTGCCGGAGCGGCCCTGGCCGGAGCGGCCCTGGTCGCCTTCATTGCCCGTACTCCCCTCAAGATCGTCCTCGTCGACCGATGGCGGGGCCGCCGGCTCAATCGCTCGGAGATGGCGAAGCGGGTGCTCACGATCGATCTGATCCTGCTCGTCTTGCTCGCAGCAGTAGCGGTAGTGACGGCCCACCACAGCTTCTGGTGGCCACTGGCCATCGCCGCGCCCCTGATCCTGATCGAGCTATGGCACGACATGCGCAGCAAGAGTCGCCGCCTCATTCCGGAGCTCGCCGGCACCATCGGCATCGGTTCGGTTGCAGCCGCCGTCGCACTTGCCGGCGGAACCACTAATGGAGTCGGCGCAGGGCTCTGGCTCGTGATCGCCGCCCGGTCGCTGGCCGCGGTCCTCTTCGTACGCGTGCAGCTGCTGCGATTCAAGGACCAGGACCACCAGCTGTGGCACAGCGACGTGGCCCAGGTGATAGCCGTCGCGATGGTCGTTGGGGGATGGGTGGGCGGGATCGTGCCCGGGCTCGCGGTGGTTGCGTTCGCCGGCCTGGCCGCCTTCGAGTTGATCGCGGTGCGCCGGCCCCCGCAGAAGGCCGTTGCCATCGGCTCGCAGCAGATCGTGCTTGGCCTGACACTGGTTCTGGTGACCGCCCTGGGAGTCCGCGCGCCCTAGTGGTCTGTTCTAGGCCGACCGTTCCGATAGATTCAGGCCATGGCGCACGACTTTGACGGGATGTTCTCACCTAGGCCGGGTCTGGCCTATCTCGACACCGCCACCTACGGGCTGCCGCCCATACCGACGCTGGAGGCTCTCGACCGGGCCCACTCGATGTGGCGAGACGGCACCGCGTACTGGATCACCGATTTCGACCAGCCGGCGGATCAAGCGCGGGTTGCCTTTGCCGAGCTGATCGGGGCGGCCGCCGAGAACGTGGCGCTGATCCCGGCGGCCTCAGTTGGCGTCGGCACCGTCGCCGCCGGCCTGGCACCGGGCGCCGAGGTGGTGATCCCGAACGACGAGTTCACTTCAGTCACCTTTCCGATGCTGGTTGCCGAGCAGCGTGGCGTTGCCGTTCGCCAGGTGCCGTTTGATCAGGTAGCCGGGGAAATCCGCTCATCGACAACGCTGGTTGCGGTGAGCCTGGTCCAGGCCCAGACCGGCAAGGTCGCCGACGTGGAGCTGATCCTCGACAGGGCCGAAGCGGTTGGGGCGAAGGTCCTCGTCGACGCAACCCACGGGTTCCCGTTCGTCCGCCTCCATCACCTTATGGACCGTATCGACTATGTCGCCTGTGCCGCCTACAAGCACCTGCTCTGTCCCCGCGGCGTCGCTTTCCTCGTCGTCAACGGTGATCTCGAGGCCCTGCCACCGTGGAACGCCAACTGGCGGGCCGCTGATGAGCCGTACGGCCGGATGTACGGCGGGCCACTGACATTGCCCGCCACGGCCGCCCGCTTCGATGTATCGCCCGCCTGGCTGGCCTGGGTAGGTGCGGTCGAGAGCCTCCGCCTGCTCAACGAGTGGTCGGCCGCCGGCAGCCTCGCCGACTCGCTGCAGGTGGCCGCAGAGCTGGCCATTCTCGCCGGCGTCCCCTGGGAAGGGGCCTCGCTCGTGTGTGTTCCCGTCGCTGATACGGAAGCGGCAGCAGGCGCTCTGGCCGCAGCCGATATCAAGTGTGGTGTCCGCTCCGACTCGATCCGGTTCTCCACCCACGTGTACAACGAGATCGAGGACGCCACCCGAGCCGCAGCCGCGATCGCTCCTTTCCAGCGGTAGCGAGAGCTACTCGAGCTATGTATTGACAGTGATCTATATGAGTGCCATTATCATCATATATAGATACCAATCGATATGTGAGGCAAGTCCTAATGGATTCTCTGATAGACCTTCTGGGCCGGGTGCTCGGAGATGTGTTCACAACCTTCCGCCACGTGTGGCCGTTCCTGGCACTCTCAGTCGTCGCCGCCGCGGCCGTGTCCGTCTACGTCGGCACCGGGCGAGCGTCGAGGATGCTCCAGCGCCGCAGCTCGATCGCGGTGATCGGTGCCGTGCTCGTGGCAACCCTCACCCCGTTTTGTTCCTGTGGAACCACCGCAGTGCTGCTGGGAATGCTGGCAACTGCCGCGCCGTGGGCTCCCCTCGTGGCATTCATGGTGGCCTCACCGCTGACCAGCCCATCGGAGCTTGTCTTCTCGGCGGGTCTATTCGGCTGGTCGTTCGCCCTCATCTTCTTCGTAGGCACGATCGCGATCGGCATCGCGTCCGGAGCCATCGCCGGGATACTCGACAGGGCGGGCTGGCTGAAGGATCAGGCCCGGGTGCAGCCGGAAGCCGACACCTGCTCGACCGGGACCTGCGCGGTTGCCCAGCCGGTCCCCGTCGCCATTGGCGCCGGCTCGAGCATCGGGCCTGGAACCGCCTCCGTGGCGGAATTGCCGACCCTGCGCCGGCGCTGGAAGATCGACGAGATGCTGCACGAGCTGGGAACGATCGGGCGCAAGCTGCTGGTGTTCTTCGTCGGCTTCACCTTCATCGGGTATCTCGCCATCGAGGCCATCCCGACCGCTTGGCTCACCGACTACCTCGGTGACGGCTCGACTTTCGCCGTCCCGCTGGCAGCGCTTCTCGGTATCCCGGCCTACATCAACACGGAGGCATCCCTCCCTCTCGTGGCAACGCTGATGGACGGCGGGATGGGCCCCGGTCCGGCGATGGCCTTCCTGGTCACCGGTGCCGGCACCAGCATCGGCGCCATCAGCGGCCTCTTCGTCATCGCCCGCAAACGGGTGGTCGGCCTGGTCGTCGCCCTGCTCTTCGCGGGAGCGCTCGCGATGGGCTGGATTGCCCAGGTCGTCCTGTAGGCCGGCCTCATGTGGAAGGATTGAACCATGCAGAAAGTCGTCGAATGCTGCCAGCCCATTCTCGATGAGCCCCTGGCTCGCCCGGAAGCGGAGAGCCTGGCCGAATGGTTCGGTGTCCTCGCCGACCCCACCCGGCTTCGCCTGTTCAGCCTCATCGCCGCCGCCGGTGAAGCATGTGCCGCCTGCGACCTCGTCGACGATCTCGGTGTCTCCCAGCCGACCGTGAGTCACCACCTCAAGGTTCTGCGCGACGCGGGCCTTGTCGACAGCGAGAAGCGGGGCCGCTGGATCTACTACTGGCCCGTTCCGGAGCGGCTTTCTGTGCTGAGCCGGGCCCTGGGAACCTAGAAATCGCGATTGACCTCCTGCCTTGTCATCCTCGGTGGCCGTTGCCTCAGATTGACGATTCGTCAAGCCTCCGGTTCGCAGCCGGTAGGGTGGAGCATGAAGCAGAGCTCCGTGCCCGCCGCGGGCTTCGCCGGCGGCTCGGAGAAGGGTACGTCGCGACGAACCGGACAGGAGAAGGCTCGAAACCGGTTGAACGGAAGAGAACGCTGTGACCACACCCTTGCCGACCTCGTCGCGAATCCTGATGCTCTCCCTCCACGGATACGTCGGTGCCGAACCCGAACTCGGGCTCCCCGACACGGGCGGGCAGGTTGTCTTCGTCCTCGAGCTGGCCAAACAGTTCCGCGACCTCGGATACACGGTCGACATTGTCACCCGGCAATTCGAGAATCAGGCCGAGATCGACGAAATGGGCACCAATCTTCGCGTGTGGCGGATCCCATTCGGTGGATCGGAGTTCATTCGCAAAGAGGACATGCACGACCACCTCGACGAGTTCACCCGTCATTTCCAAGATCTGCTCGGTGAACGGCAACTCCGCTACGACTTCGTCAGCAGCCACTACTGGGATGCCGGCTTTGCGGGCCAACAAATCGCCGAGGAGCTCGGCATCACCCATGTGCATACGCCGCACTCGCTGGGGTCATGGAAGCGCCAGGATATGGCGGGCGACGCACAGCAAGTCGAATCCAACTACCGATTCGAGGAGCGGATACGCAAGGAGTTCTTGACGTATCGTCGCTGCGACCACGTCATCGCCACGACCCACCACCAGGTCGAGATTCTGGCGCAGCACTACGACGTCCCCGAGAGTCATGTGACGATGATTCCGCCCGGAATAGATGAGGGACGCTTCACGCCGATCACACAAGCCCAGACTCACGGACTGCGGCGGCGTCTCCGATTCCGCAAGAACGACATCTACACCGTCGGACGCGCCGCGGCCAACAAGGGATATGACCTGCTCATCAGCGCGCTCCCCGAGTTGCGGGAGGTCGTGCGGGACGCTCGCCTCCAACTCGCGGTCGGAGCAAACTCACAGGCCGACCGGCGCAAAGTCGAGAAGTGGCAGGCGCTTGCCAGCGAATTGGGAGTTGCCGAACACGTGACCTGGCTCGGCTACGTCGCCGAGGAGGAGATGGTCGACCACTACCGTGCCGCGCCGGTATTCGCCCTGCCTTCACGATATGAGCCCTTCGGGATGACCGCGGTCGAGGCGATGGCGTGCGGTACGCCGTGCGTCGTAACGGTCCACGGCGGCCTCGAGGAGATGTTCGACTTCGGCTCCCATGCGCTGTTCGCCGATCCCAAGCGGCCCCGGGAATATGCCGTGATGCTCTCCATGCCGCTGCGCTACCCCCAGCTCCGGGAGCGTCTTTCGATCGCCGGCGCCCGGTTCGCTCGGCGTATGTTCGGTTGGCGCAGCATTGCCCGGCGGACGCTGGGAACGTTCGAGCGGGCACGGACCTCCCGCGACCAGGCAGGCGTCGATATCACGATCTAGGCGGTTACCGCCGCCAACGCGTTCGGATCCAAAGCCGGAAAGACCTTCGGCTCTGCCTCCCGATGGAGCACCGAGTAGGCATGCACGTACGACGCGGCGCTCCACGCCTGATGGGCCTTGCCCATCGGCCGGCCCGTTCGGCCGTGGAGCCACTCGTTGAACTCCCATTCGCCATACAGGCCGCGCCGACAGGCTTCCGCCAGGTCGGCAAGCTCTCGATGAGCCAGTTCGACACGGCCGATCTCGAAGAGAAACCGCACCCAGAGCCCACCTATGAACGGCCAGATCCCGCCGTTGTGGTAGTGATCCGGAATGTTGAGGAAGTTGACCAGGAAGTAGTCCTTCCAGTCATCGGCCCCCGACGTGATCGGCGGGTAGAGACACGCGACCGGCAGCGGGCTGTTGACGCCCACACCCCAGAGGAACGTGAAAAGCCGGTCGAGCTTCCGCTCATCCAGCAAACCGGACAGCCCGGCAAGCAGGTTGGCGTAGACGTCACAGCGCCATCCGTAGTCGAATGGGGTGATCTGGGAGAGGAGGTAGTAGGCCTCACCAGGGGAGAACCGACCGGATTGTGTTCCGGCGATCTCCATCAGCTGTTCGCCACTCGGCCAGAACTGATCAAGGATCGCCTTGCGCACCGCTCCTGCGTTGCTCCGCCACGAGGCGCCGTCGCGACCAAGCCCATCGAGCAATGAAGCCGTATCGAGACAAGCCTGCCACCACAGCACCTCGTCATACAGCACGTTGTAGGAACGCGGGAAGATGTCCATCCAATCCGACGATTCCGGGATTTCGAGGAGTGCGTCGTTGTTGGCGTCGTGGGCCGCCAGCCAGCTCATGGCTCGCTCGACCGGCCCCGAGATCTCCTCGGCAAACTCACGGTCCCGGGTGTGGAACGCAAGCCGGACGGCGCCGATCACGAACCAGATTACGGAGTCGATGCTGGCGATACCGCCGATGCCCGAGTAGTCCGGCTGCTCTTCAGCGATACGCACATTCGACGGGATCTGACCGGACGGTGCCTGGTGCCTTGCCAGAACTCGGATCGTGTTCCGGAACGCATCGATGAATTGCGGGTCATCCAAGCACAGCGTCCAAAGACCCGTGATAACACCGTCCCGCGCCCATACGCTGGCGTAATTCGCATCGTGAGCGTTCAGCGGGTTGTCTGCCAGCGATGCCGCGCTGAAACCGATGGGGGTGACGTTTCTGCGAAGGGTATCGAGAGCGGCGTCGAACGCCGTATCGCAAATATCGGGTGCGGTCGCGGTTGCCCGCCCGAAGAGCTGGGTCTCCTCCAACGCCGCGATCACGGCATCCTCGTCCGGGGCGGCCGCGCGGACGGCGTGGTCGGGAACCGGGCCGTCGCCCACAACCACGACGCGCTCGAGCTCACTAGGAATCGTTCTGTTTGCACCAAGGACGGCGTACACCTCGGACATCGGAACCAGCAGCCCCTCGGCGAGATGCGCCAGGGCCAGGGCAATTCCAGTCGGACGGCCCGGCTGCGGCCATTCGTCGATAGTCTCGCCGGCCGGCAGCCGTGAGATCGACTCGCCGGCGACATCGATCAAATAATCTGGTTCCGGTAGCCCGGCGAAGGCGGGTTCTCCGACGTATACGAGCACCGTCGCCAGCCGGATTGTCGCCAGCCTGTCTCCGAACCGCATCCAGGCCTCTTCGGTCACGCCCAGCGCGTCGGTATCAATTGCCAGAATGTGGCGCGGCGAGCCCTGATCCGCTGCATACGATGTCATGGTTTCACTCCTGGGTCCTACGGAAGACTGCCGCCGCCGGCCCGGACTTACAAGAACCGCGCCGGGGCAGCGCCGCCCCTTTCGTAGTCATCGGTCAGCCACAACCAAGCGATAGGGTTCTATTCCCGGAGACGCGATGACTATGAACCCACAGAAGATGCTTGCCACCGACCTCGACGGCACCTTCATCGGTGACGAGCAGGCTATGGAGCAGCTGTGGCGCGAAATGGACGATGCCGGCATTCTGGTCGTGTTCTCGACCGGCCGTCACCTGGCCTCCATCGAGGGCTTCTACCGAGAGGTCGGCACGAGCCGTCGCGCCGCGGCCTGTGTGGCCATGGTGGGGACAGAGATATGGCACCTGCAGGACGACGGCTACGAATGTGACGAATCCTGGAGACGCAAGATCGCCGTTTCCTGGGACAAAGGGCGAGTCGAGGCTGCGATGGCCGATGTGGCCGACATTGTGTCGCAGCCAGAGGAGTGGCAGTCGGCCTTCAAGGCCAGCTACTACCTCGAGTCCGCCGCCGATAGCCAAATCGCGGAGATCCGCGCCAAGCTTGCCGCCGCCGGCCTCGATGTGAAGATCGTATATTCGTCAGGGCGCTTCCTCGATCTCCTTCCGTCCCGCGCAGGCAAGGGAGCGGCGGTCCGACATCTCGCGGATACGCTGAGTATCAGGTCGGAGAACATCGTTACGGCAGGCGACACGGGCAACGACCTGGACATGATGCGACCCGAGCTCGGCTTGCGGTCCATAGTGGTCGGCAATGCGAGCGCTGAGCTCCTCACGTGGGCACCGGCCGGGGCATACCGCGCCGCGGCTGCCTTCGCGGCCGGGATTCGCGAAGGCCTGGAACACTACGGTTGGCTCGGGTCCGCCCGATAGAGCGCGCGGACCAGTCCTCCGCCGCTGGGAAGGCGGCGCCGGCATTGCTACGGTCGACGCCCATGGACCTCGACGATCGTGCCCAGTTCCCGTTGCGCCGTTTCCTGGGCATGGACATCGAGGACGGCGAGCCCGGGCATGCCGTTGCCCGCGTCGAAGTCTCCCCCGATCTCCTGAACCCCAACGGGGTGGTTCACGGGGGCGTCCTGTTCACCATGGTCGACACGGCGATGGGCAAAGCAACTCTGTCGGTGCTCGACGAGGGTCAGCTGTGTGCCTCCGTCGAGGTCCAGCTGCGCTTCCTGCGCCCTGTCGCCGGAGGGCAACTGGAGGCCGCAGCTCAAGTGGTCAAACCAGGCCGCAAGATCGTCCACCTCGAGGCGCGAATTCATGACGGAGCCGGCACGCTGGTGGCGACCGGCACCGGCACCTTTGTGGTCATCTCGACAACACCGGGTTGAATGAGGACCACCTCAATCCCGTTGGCTGAGACCAAGTTGATTGCCATCGGGGTCATTGAACGATGCCCACCAACCGGATGGCAGCATCATCGGCTCCTGAGCGAACTCGACACCGCGACTCTGTAGCTCGGCAACCGTGGCGTGGATGTCGTCACAGAGAAACACCATCCCCGAGCCGGCCCCGACCCGGTCCTCCATCCCCCGGAGGGGTGAAGAGGACCAGCACGGTTCGCGCACCGGCCGGAGCGACCTCGATCCAGCGCGGTCCACCTACGGCCGTCCCCATCGTCGCGTCCTTGCGCAGCTCGAATCCAAGCTGATCGACGTAGAACCGCACAGCCCGCTCCTGATCCGACACATACACGGCGACGGTCTCGATGTGAGTGATCAATGCACCTCCCGCGACTTCGCCCGCACCGTACCGCGGCGCGGGCGAAGATAGAGAGTGGCTACCGCTATTCGGCGACTGTGGCGTTGACGATGAACGTGCCGTCGGCAAACTCGCCGAGGAACGAAACGTGCTGGTCGGTCCAGCTGATGCCCTGGGAATCGCTGAGCGGAACGCTGAGTATCTCCTCGAAGCCCTCGATGGGCACGAAGACTCCGCCGCATTGCGGCGGGAAGGACTCAGCCAGGACCTCGCACAGCCGGGCGCCGTCGTCGTCGATGAAGAGGTATCCCGTCACGGCGATGGGGCCCGCCCGGCTCACCTTCACCGCGTCGCCAACGGTGAGGCCGCCGTCGACCGGCATTCCGGTCGGGGCAACATCGTCGCCGGGTGGCGGCAGGTCCTGCGGCTCTTCGCCGATGGCAAGGGTGTCGTTGCAGTCGGGCTCCCCTTCGACACAGGCGCCGGCGGTGGCCGGGGTGTCGTCGGGATTGGGGTTGATCGGCAAGGCACTGGGCTCACCCGAGGCGCCTATCGGTGCGGTCGGGGCGGGTTGCTCGTCGCTGGTGCCGCAGGCGGCGGCCACTAGGGCGAGGACGGCAAGCATGAGCACCAGGCTCATACGGAGGGGCAGTTTCATCGTGAAGACCTCTTGGGGATGGTGTTGGGTCGGGCGGATTCCCGATTTCCCCAGTCTGACGCCAGGGAACCGCAGCACGGTTCCCGGGAATCCGGGATACTGTTCGCAGTATGGGGACAACCCGACCTGCGGCCGTCGCCGGCACCTTCTACCCGGATAACCCCAATCGGCTGAGGCAGGACGTGGCTGGATTCCTCGCTGCGGAACCTCCTGCGGAGGTCGACGTGCGGCCTCGTTTGGTCGTTGTTCCTCACGCCGGCTACATCTACTCGGGGACAATTGCGGCTGCCGCGTATCGGCTGCTGGCGGGAACAGCGCCATCCGCGAACCGGGTTGTGCTTCTCGGCCCCTCCCACTTCGTGAGATTCACCGGATTGGCCACTCCCGGCGTCGATGCGCTGGAAACGCCGTTGGGTGTCATCGAAGTCAATGCGAAGCTAGCCGCAACGGCGGGTGTCCACCCCGTCGTGCTCGCCGAGCCGGCAGCGCACGCCCGCGAGCACAGCCTCGAGGTGCAGCTCCCGTTCCTCCAGGTCGCTCTCGGCGAGTTCACCGTGCTGCCGCTGGCCACCGGCGAGGTCACAGCCGAGGCCGCCGCAGAAGTGCTTGACGGGTTGATCGAGGATCCCCGAGTCCTTGGTGTGATCAGCTCGGACCTGTCGCACTACCTCGACTACGAGACCGCCCGGCGGCGGGACAATACGACGGCGGAGGCGATCGTCGACCTGCGCCCCGAATCCCTCGCCCCCGAAGACGCATGCGGACGCACGGCCGTCCAGGCTGCGCTCCTGGTCGCCCGCAAACGGAAGTGGAACTGTCGATTGCTGGCACTGGGCAACTCGGGCGACACGGGCAGTCCCCGCGACCGCGTCGTCGGCTACGGATCGTTTGTGCTCGGCCCCGCGGATTGAGATCCCTTCGCGATGGGATTGGGCCCCTTCATTCCTGTCAATCCCTCGGGTATGCTGGCATACCATGAAGAGAACAACAGTGAAGTTGCCTGACGATATCGATGCCAAGCTTCGGCACGAGGCTGAACGGAGAGGAATCACTGTCTCCGATCTCACCCGCGAAGCGATCGAAGAGCACCTCGGCGGTCGCCACCGTCGCCTTCGAGCCGCCGGCGCTGGTCGCAGCGGACGCGACGACATTTCCGAAAGAATAGAGGAGATCCTCGCAGCCGAGGTGACGCCATAGCCCTCCTGGTTGATGCTGGTCCGCTCTACGCATACGTCGATGCCGACGACCGCCATCACAGCGCGTCGCTGGAGTTGCTCTTGGAGTACCCGGGTTCGTTGCTGGTTCCCGTGCTCGTGACCACCGAGGTGGCCCACCTCGTTGGAAGTCGACTGGGAGCGAACGCCGAGGTTCGCTTCCTGGGCGATCTTGCGGCAGGTGAGCTCGTCGTCGAGGGTGTTATGGCAGGTGACTGGCTTCGCATCGCCGAACTCGTGAGCCGGTATCGGGACCTACCTCTGGGAACCGTCGACGCTTCGGTCATAGCAGCGGCGGAACGCCTCGGAATCACTGAGATCGCAACGCTCGATCGGCGGCACTTCTCGATCGTCCGTCCCGCCCACACCGACACATTCCAGCTACTCCCGTGAGACCTCCACGCCTCTCCACATCCTGAGCAGGGCACTACGAAGGAGACGGAGACCGCGTGTTGATACCCAACGCTGCGCACAACGCCACCATCGACAAACCGCGCGGTCCGGTTACCGCTGCTGCGCGAAGTGAACCGGGAGGCGGCGGGCGCCCCAGGTGCCGGGGCCCGCGGGATCGAATTCGCCGGGACAGTCACTGCCGCAGCTCAGGCAGTGGCCGGCGTCGTCGAGGTTCCATCGGCCGAGGCGGTAACCGTCGCGCTCGATGACCACTCCGTCACAATCTGCGCAGTACGTCGTCTGGCTCGCGGCGTCTGACACGTTGCCCGTGTATACATAACGCAGGCCGTTGCCGATGGCGATGCGACGGGCCCCGGTCAGCGTCTCGCGGGGAGTCGGCGGGCGGTCCTGCATCTTGAAGTCGGGATGAAACGCAGTGAAGTGCAGCGGGACGTCCGGCCCTAATCGTTCCACGATCCACGATGTCAAGCGGTCCAGCTCAGCCACAGAGTCGTTGAGGCCCGGAATCAGCAGCGTCGTCACCTCGAGCCACACGTCCGTCTCATTGTGGATGTACTCGAGGGTTTCGAGGACCGGGCCGAGGCGTCCGGCACAAGCCCTCCGGTAGAAGACCTCGGAGAAGCCCTTGAGATCGACGTTGGCGCCATCGATGTGCGCGTAGAACTCGGTGCGCGGTTCTGCCACGACGTAGCCGGCCGTGACCGCCACCGTCTTGACACCCCGTGCCCGGCAGGCAGCAGCCACTGCTATTGCGAACTCGTGGAAGATCACCGGGTCGTTGTAAGTGAAGGCCACGCTCTTGCAGCCGAGGTCGGCGGCCCGCTGGGCAATGGCCTCCGGCGAGGCCCGGTCGGTCAGCGTGTCGTCCTCCCGGGACTTCGAGATGTCCCAGTTCTGGCAGAACCGGCAGGCGAGATTGCAGCCGGCCGTTCCGAAAGACAGCACGCTCGTTCCCGGGTAGTAGTGGTTCAGCGGCTTCTTTTCTATGGGATCTACACAGAAGCCGCTGGCCCGGCCGTAAGTGGTGAGGACGATCTGGCCGCCGTGGCGGGCCCGCACAAAACAGAGCCCGCGCTGCCCTTCCTGCAACTTGCAGAAGCGCGGGCAAAGGTCACACTGGATTCGGCCGTCCTCCCGCCGCTGCCAGTACTTCGTGGGAACGATCGATTCCTCCGGGGCCGCCAAGCCACTCTCGCTCATCACCACCTCTTGTCGAAGCGCCACAAACCGGCTGCGCGCGCCGCCTCGAACGCCGCCGCCATCTCTTCGCGATTCGGGCGGCGATCGATGTCGGCGTAGCGCTCGGTTCCGGGAACCCGGTGCTCCGGTCGGTACTGGCCCATGATGTTGATGTACGTGTCGGGTGAAACGGAATCGTGGAGCCAGCGGAAGATGGCGGCGGATTCATCAACGTAGCCTGGCATAACGAGGTGGCGAACCAGCACTCCGCGCCGGGCCACTCCGTCGGCGCCGAAACGCAGGACTCCCACCTGGCGCTGCATCTCGATGAGGGCGGCCCGGGCCACCTCCGGGTAGTCGGATGCCCGCGCCAGGCGGCGCGCCGTTTCCGGTTCCCAGAACTTGAAGTCGGGCATGTAGATGTCGATCAGACCGTCCATGAGATCGAGCGACACCAACGCGTCGTATGCCGATGTGTTGTAGACGAGGGGGACCCTGAGGCCGCGGGGCACGGCAAGCGCAATTGCCTCCACGAGTTGCGGCGCCACATGCTCGGGAGTCACGAAGTTGATGTTGTGGCATCCCTCAGCCTGCAGGGCCAGCATGAGGTCGGCGATCTGGTCGGCGGTGTACGTACGCCCGGCCTCCCGGGACGAGATATCCCAGTTCTGGCAGAACACACACTTGAGATTGCAGTAGGAGAAGAAGATCGTGCCGGAGCCGCGGTGGCCCCGCAGGCAGTCCTCCTCACCGAAGTGGGCAAAGGCGCTGGCCACGTACGGCCAGCGGCCGGTGTGGCACACCGCTTTCTCGTCGCGCAGCCTGTCGACCTCACAGTCACGGGGACACGCCCTGCAGTTCGCCAGTTCGGCGTGAGCCGCCTCGACCTTGCTGTCGAGACCGCCGTCCCGCCAGGTGGCGAGGTAGGCCGGCTCGTAGTCGCCGACGAGGAACTGCTGATCGACCCGCCGGGCGGAAGCTGTCATTTGCCCCAACCGTACTCCAGGCGGGCGCATGCTCCTACCCGGCTTTCTCGGGAACCTGCGACATGATGTACTCGGAGAGGGCAGTGATGGTGAGGCTGGGGTTGACGCCCAGGTTGGCCGGCACCACCGAGCCATCGGCTACGCACATGTTCGGGTAGCCGAAGACCTGGCCGTCGAAACCCACCACGCCTTTGTCAGGCGAGTCGGCCATGGAGCACCCGCCGAGGATGTGGGCAGTCGTGGGTGCATCGAACAACACCTCCGACCACATGCTCTTGGGGTGGCCGTTCATCTTCTTGGCCATCATCGATGCGACCTGGTTCGCCACCGGAATGTAGGAACGGACCCGATGCTGACCTTCCGGCACGGCGGAAGTGATGCCGTGGCGGCCGCCCTTCCACCACCGGGGCCGATAACGCAGGTTGAGGTAATTCTCATCGGTCTGCATCACGAGCAGGATCGACTGGCGGGCGCTCTGGCCGGGGAGCCACAAGGCCTTGAGGAACTGCACCGGGTGACGGACGATGTTGCCGAGCAGCCGCACCCAACGCGGCAGCACCCCGCCGCCGTCGGTCATCACCGTCAGCAGGCCGGAGAGGGCGTCCGAGCCCTTGTTGTAGCGCACCATCTCGATGTGCGTCGTGTCGTCGGCGTAGATGCCGGACGTGATCGCTATCTGATCGTTCCAGTCCACGGAGGTGTCACTCGAATCGACCGTCAGAATCGACTCCGAATTGGTCCGCACGTAGTCGCCCAGACTGTCCGACAGGTCGGGAAGCAACCCTTCCTGCTTACACTTCATGAGCAGCTTGACCGAGCCCATTACACCGCCGCTGAACACGACGCCCCCGGTGGTGAATGAGCGTGACCGATGCAGCCAACCGGTCGACTTGCGCGTCGCCACTTCGTAATCGGCGTCGATCTGGCGTACTCCGGTCACCTCGGACTCCGCAATGATCTTCACACCGAGCTTCTCCGCCAGGTACAGGTAGTTGCGATCCAGGGTGTTCTTTGCGCCGACCGGGCAACCCACCATGCAGGCACCGCAGAAGGTACAGCCGGTGCGATCGGGACCGTCGCCGTCGAAGTACGGGTCGGGAACAGTCAGGTCCGGCTCCCCGAAGAAGATCCCCACGTCGTTGATGTGGAACGTGTCCTCGCCGCGCAGTTCGATGCCGACCTCACGCAGCACTTCGTCGGAGCGACCGATCTGGGGCGACGGGTTGGCGCCCAGCATCCGCCTCGCCTCGGCGTAGTGGGGCGCCAGCTTCTCCTTCCAATCGCCCGGGCCCCATTCAGGTTTGGCAAACACGTCGTCGGGCGGGACGAGGAGTTGGTTGGCATAAACCAGGCTGCCGCCACCCACTCCCCCGCCGTGGAGCACCAGCACGTGCTTGAACAGCGTGAGCATCTGGATCCCGTACAGGCCGATCTGCGGCATCCACAGGAACTTGCGCAGGTTCCAGCTGGTCTTGGGAAAGTCCTCCGGGTTGTACCGCTTGCCCTTCTCGATCACGGCGACCCGGTAGCCCTTCTGGGCGAGCCGCAGCGCCGAAACCGATCCCCCGAAGCCCGATCCGATCACGACGTAGTCGTAGTCCAACGTCGCTGCCGCCATCGTCGACCTCCTCGTGTTGCCTCCAACACTACCTATGGCGGCATACCCGATCTCAGCTGCTCTCATCCTCCGCAACTACACTGCGCCCCGATCGGAGGTGGGTCGCTTCATGGGCCTTCGAGAGCCAGACGGCACCGCCCGGCGACGACAACTCAATCGGCGATCCGGCATCTTGCTGGCCCTCCTCCTTGTGGTCGGCACCACAGTGGCTTGTGGTGACGAACTCGATCACAACGCCCCGTCCGGCGAGGTAGTCATCTACACCTCGATGCCCGAGTCGGTCGTGAACCGGCTAGCCGGTGTGATCGAACGACGCTTTCCCGATCTGGACGGGAACTACTGGGTGCCACTCGGCTCCGGGATAACGGTGCGAGTCGAGCGTGGCCGCACCGGCGACATCCAGCGAAGGATCGCCGACGAGGTCGCGACCGGCGGCACCAAGGCCGACATCATCTGGCTTGCCGAGCCCTCGACCTACGAAACATACAAGGACATGGGCCTGCTGGCGTCCTACCGACCGCCGGCCGATGCCCCGCTACCGGAGAGCTATGTCGATCCGGATGGCTTCTACGTCGCGGGACGGATAATCAGCATGGTTATCGCCTCGAATACAGCACTTCGTGCCGAGCCACCGGCCGACTGGCCCGATCTGCATGAGATCGAGCGGACGGCATTCCCTGGTCCAGAGTCGGGTGCCGCCCGGGCGACCATTAGCGCTCTGCTCGCCAAGTACGGCCCTGAGTTCTTCGACGCCTTCGCGGCGGCCGGTGGTACATCGGTTGCCAGCAACGGGGCGGCTCGCGACGGTGTAGCCGCCGGTGACTTCGAGGCGGTTGCTGTGCTCGATTACATGGCTCGCCAGGCCCGGGCCAACGGAGAAGGGATCGACTTCGCTTTCCCGGCCGGGGGTACCGTCCTGATCCCGAGTCCCATCGCTATCCTCGCCGATGCCCCCAACCCGGACGCGGCTCGGGTCGTCGTCGACTTCATCCTGTCGCGGTCTGGGCAGGAGATTGTTGTCGAGCTCGGCAGCTTCTACCCGGCGCGCAGCGACGTGGCGCCGCCGGAGGGAGCACCCCCTCTCGACTCGATCACCGCCCTCGAGGTTGACTGGAAGGCCCTCGCCGATGACACAGCGGCTATCAGCACCATGTGGACGGAAGTCTTCGGACAGGAGGCGCCATCCCCATAGAGGACCGAGCGGATCAAGTAGGTTCTGGGGGACAAACGGACAGGGAGGTGGTCGTGGCGCCAACGCCGACGGGGCAGCTCGAGCTGTACACGTTGATGGTGCGGTCGCGAGCCTTCGAGGAAGCAGCGATAGCCCTCGCGGCAGCCGGCGACATTCCCGGCTCCTGGCTCAGCGGCGTCGGCCAGGAGGGAACGCTGGGGGCGATCAGCCAACTCCGACCCGACGACTACCTGACATACACCCACCGCGGCTCGTACGGTTTCATCGGGAGGGGCAGCGACCCCAAGCGGCTCATGGCCGAACTCCTTGGCAAGCGGACCGGCTACTCCAAGGGCAAGGGGGGCCGCCACATTGCCGACCTCGAGCACGGAATCCTCGGCAAGAGCGGCACCATCGGCGCCCATGCTCCGCTGGCAATCGGTGCAGCCACCGCCGTACAGATCCGCGGGGGCGACCAGGTTGTCATGTCCCTGTTCGGCGAGGGCACGAGCAACCGGGGCACCACTCATTCGTCCCTCGTTGCCGCTTCGGTCTGGCGGCTTCCGGTGGTGTGGCTATGCGAGAACAACGGCTACATGGGCAGCGTGCCCGCCCGGGCGTACACAGCAGTTACAGACATCGCCGACATGGCCGCGAGCTACGGCATGCCCGGCACGGTTGTCGACGGCAACGATGTGTCTGCCGTCCACCAGGCTGCCGAGGATGCCATCGACCGGGCGCGGGCCGGGCAAGGGCCCTCGCTGCTGGAACTCAAGACATTTCGTATGCGGGCATTTGGAGAGAGCTGGCCCGAGCTGCGGGATCCGGCCGAGATAGCCGCGTGGCAGGAACGAGATCCAATCTTGCTTTACCAGCGGCAACTCACCGCCTCGGATCGGCTGACGGTTGCGGACGTTGAGGCGATTCGGGCCGCGGCCCACGCGGAAATGGCTGCCGCCGCCGAGTTCGCGAGGGAGAGCCCGTTTCCGGATCCGGCCGAGGCGTTCGAGGATCTATACGCCTGATGCGCACCCTGACGATCTCCCAGGCAATGAACGAGGCTCTGCACGAGGAGATGCGACGCGATCCTGCCGTGTACGTGGTTGGGCTCGGCCTCTATCCCAGCGATGGCGACGACGCCACGTCCGGATTGGTCGACGAGTTCGGTGAGCGCCGGGTCCGCTCCGCACCGAACGACGAAGCGCTCATCGCCGGCTCGGCTGTGGGCGCGGCGCTGGTCGGGATGCGCCCCGTCGCCGAGTTCTACCTGGCCGACTTCGCCTTCAACGCTCTCGACGAAATCCTGTCCAAGGCAGGCAAGTGGCGATATATGCACGGAAGCAACGCCGGTATGAAGCTACCAATAGTCTTTCTCCAGGGAATCGGCGGCTATGTGGGGGCAGCCGCCGAGCACTCGCAGTCGCCGCTGGCGCTCTACTGGCACTCCCCCGGACTCAAGATCGTCGCGCCCTCCACGTCATATGACGCCAAGGGCCTTCTCAAGACGGCCGTGCGCGACGACAACCCCGTGATGTTCTTCATCCACAAGTTCGAGGACTCGGGGCCGGTGCCCGAAGACGAGTACCTGATCCCGTTCGGGGTTGCCGAGATCCGGAGGGACGGGGCAGATGCCACCGTTGTGGCAACGTCCTACATGGTGACCCTGGCTCTCCAGGCAGCCGAGAACCTGGCAGACCGGGGAGTTGATGTGGAAGTCATCGACCCCCGGACCCTCGAACCGCTCGACATCGACACGATCGTCGGCTCCGTACAGAAGACGGGCCGCCTCGTGGTCGTCGACGAGGACACCGAACGCTGCGGAGTGGCGGCCGAGATCGGAGCCCAGGTCCTGGAACGGGACTTCGCAGCGCTGCGGGCGCCGGTGGGACGAGTGGCGAATCCCAACCTCCCGGTCCCCTATAGCCCGCCTCTCGAGGAGGCGGTGCTCCCCTCGGTCGCCAAGATCGAAGCCGCGATCCTGGCGACGCTGGCCTGACGGCCGAGACATCCGCCGGCCGAGGCGAGTATTCAAGAGGTACGCTCGGATGGAGGCTCCGACATAGTGGGCCTCGGCATGGAGGTGCCATGGGAACCGTATACAAGATCGTCGAACTCGTAGGCACGAGTGATAGCTCTTGGGAAGACGCGGCCTCGAGCGCGGTGGCAACCGCCGGCGAGTCGCTCCGAGATCTGCGTATCGCCACCGTGACCGAGCTCGACCTGCAGATCGCCGACGACGGGTCGGTGGCGGCGTACCGCACCAAGGTCAAACTGTCGTTCAAGCATGAAGGCAGCGCCTAAGGAACCTGCTGAGAGCTCGCGCCGCCGGTCGCTCCAATTCGTCCCGGTGCGAGAAGCTGCCTGACCTCGTTCACGATATCGGCAACTGCTGCCGTGGCCGCCTTCCACCGCTGAGGTCGGTGGAGGTAAGTTGTCATGCCCAAAATCAGGGCAGTGACTAGTCCCTTTCTCATTGACCAATTTCGGTCTAGGTGGATGACCGAGGTTCCTATACGGTTTGCTGAGGTAGGAAGGAGACCAGATGCGCTACATACGCAGAAGTCGCAGGAAGCAAGAAGAGGTGGCTCCTCTCGATCGGGTCCGTCGAATCGCGACCCTGGATGTCTACGCAGAGGCCAATCCCGACGACGTTATCCGCCGGATACGCTCCATGACATATGGCTCAACCAGCACCGAGCAGGTCAAGCTCCGGCTCGCAGCAAGCGGTGCCGAGGCCCTCTGACCTACACGCGGGAAAAACCCAGCGCGGCCAGATCGGCAACGACGGTCGGCTCGTCCAGGAGGGCGCGCAACGCGGCCACCGCGGGGCGATCCCAGCGAGCTTCTGGAACCGCGAAGTCGAACTGCTCGTCCTGAAGGAATCTGAACTCGAGGCCGGCAGCCGCCGCGACCGTGTCGAGAGTGACTCCCCAATCAGCCCGGCCCTGCTCGACGGCGGCGGCCACCGCGTGATGGGTCCGTGCCTGGTGGAGATACCCGGCGGGGCGGGCTCCCCCGAGGAGTTGGTCGATGAGGACCCGGGTGCCGCTGCCCGGATTACGATTCACGATCCGACTGGTCTCTCCGCGCAACAGCGATCTCATGGCATCGTCCCCAGCCTCGGCCAATTGGTGATCGTCGGGGCGGAAGACGATCCCCTGACGACGCCGATAACCGGGCAGGAGCCGGACGCCGGGCGGTAGGAATGGGGTGTTGTACTCACCGGTCTCCTCATTCATGAGGTGGATACCAGCGACGTCGGCCTCACCGCGGCCGACGGCCGTGATCCCACCCGTGGAGCCGACCGGCACCATCTTGACGCGAAAGCCACGGTCGGCGAGCAGTCCGAGTAGATGATCAAATCCAACACAATGGCTCCCGATGGCAGCCAGATCGGCCGGCCGTACCGCGGCGTGTAGCAGATGTACGTCTACCGTCGCTCCCTCTTCGACATACTCAGTGGCGGCGGGGATCCTGATGAAACCGTCGGCGCGCCCGAAAGCGGTCACGCTGCCCGAACCGGCACCGATCGGATAGGCCGCCATTCCGTCCGGACCCGCGACCAGGTCGACCAGGTTGTACTCGGTGCGCCCGGGGGCCGAGGTGATCCGCAGCGGGACCGCCGCCGCGACCGATCCGCGCGACGGCGTGGCAACCCCCGACAGCCGCCGCAACAGCGGGGCCACAAACTCGTAGAACGTGAATATCGCCGATGTGGGGAACCCCGGCAGCACCACCACCGGGATGCCGGCAACAACCGCCAGGAGAACCGGCTTGCCCGGCTTGAGAGCGACGCCGTGGACGACAACGCCCGCCGAGCCTTCCAGGCGCTCCCCCATCCGCTGCACCACCGTCGCGTTGAGATCGCCCTCCCCCTTCGATGTGCCTCCGGACAGAAGGATGACGTCAACGGGCGGCGATCCGGCGATTAGACGAGAGACGGTCTGCTCGAGTCGCGCCTCGTCGTCGGGCACGATCCCGCATGCCACCGGCTCGCAGCCGAGTTCGGCAACCGCATCGAGCAGTGTGCGCTGATTCGAGTCATAGACATGTCCGACCGCAAGAGGTTCGCCCGGGGCAATGATCTCGTCACCGGTTGAAACTACGGCTACACGGGGCTTCGCGACGACGTCGAACTCTGCAGCGCCCACAGCGGCCAGGACGCCGGTCTCCCGATAGCTGAGCCGGGTGCCTCTGCGAATCACCGTCTCACCCCGGCCGATGTCGGAACCGGCGAAGGTGATGTTGCCCCCGGGGACCGCGGCCCGGCTCACGCGGATCCCGGCCGGATCGGGCTCCGTATGTTCGATCATCACCACGGCATCCGCTCCGCGAGGGACAACGCCGCCGGTGGCAATCGCCACAGCCGTGCCGGGCTCCACCTCGAAGCCCGGAGGAGGAGCCTGCCCCGCCGCCAGCGATAGGTCGGCGACGGCCAGTGTGATCGGCTCCAACTCCTCGGCCCCGAACGTGTCGCCGGCGCGCACGGCGTAGCCGTCCATGTTGCTGCGATCGAACGCCGTCACGTCGACGGCGGCGACCACGTCGGCCGCAAGGACCCGTCCGAGAGCTGCATCGAGTCGAATCGTCTCGATGCGGGGCGCCAGGTGGGCGCAGGCCTCATCAAACCGCTGGTGGGCCACGGATTCATCGACGACATCGAGAAACTGGCGCTGTTTCATATCGGAACGTCCGCGTCGTACAGGTGGACCTCCACGTCGGCCCCCTCGGCGTAGCCCTCCAAGCCGGCGGGGACGACAACAAAGCCACTCGCTCTGGTCACCGAGGACAACACGGACGCCCCGGAAATGGCCAGCGGGTGCACTCCGGCCGAATCAACGCGGACCCTGGCGTAGTCCACACGGCCGATCTGCGAAACGAGGCGGCCGGCAAGCGGCATCCGAACGGATCGATACGGCCAATCCTCGGGTAACCCGGCCATCCGTCGGATAACCGGCCCGGCGAAGAAGTCGTAGGCAACCAGGCACGACACCGGATTACCCGGGAGAATCAGAACGGGAGCGCCCGCGATGCGCCCGACCCCGGTCGGCGAGGAGGGCCGCATCGCCACCCCGTGGACGAGAAGCTCTCCCAACTCGGCCACCAGCAACGGCACCCGATCCTCCGTCCCCACGGAGGCCGCCCCGGCAGTCACGATCACATCGGCCCCGGGAGATCCCAGCGCGGTAAACATTGCGTCGCGATCGTCGCGAACCCGCACCACCTCTGCGGCTCCGCCATCTCGCTCGACTAGTGCCGCCAGCATCGGCGAATTGCTGTCGACGATGCTGGTGCCCTGCGGCGTATCGCCGGGTGCGAGCAATTCGTCGCCGGACACGATCACCCGCACAGCCGGGCGGCGCACCACCGCAACCGGAGAGTGCCCGATCGAGGCCAGCAACCCGACGTCCTGAGGAAGCAGACGGCGCCCGTCGGCAAATACCCGATCGCCGATCTCGATGTCTTCCCCGATTCGGCTCACGTTCTTCCCCACCGCTACCGGAGCCCGCACCTCAACCGTACCGGCGCGCTCGGTTGCGTCCTCGGCGCGCAGGACCGCGTCGGCGTCATCGGGGACGGGGGCCCCGGTCATGATCCGCAATGCGGACCCAGTTTCGAGCGCGGCGGCGGGAACAGTTCCGGGAAGCGACTCCCCGACAATCGCCAACGGGAGTGGGCTGTAAGCAGACGCGCCAAAGGTGTCCTCGGCCCGCACCGCGTATCCGTCCATGGTGGCGCGCCGGAACGGAGGCACATCGACCGCGCTCGAGACTTCGCCGACGAGGACTCTGCCGGCGCAGGCGTCGAGCGCCACCCGTTCGGCATCGAGGCGAACGGCCCCGGCTAGCGCTGCTTCCTGCGCTTCCTCCACCGGCACTCGATGCTGGAAGCCGCGCATCCGCACATCATCGGCACCGCCGATCAGCGCATCTCCACGATCGCCATTGGCGTCACACCAGCTCGGGCAGCAACCAGCCCAGGCCCAGGTTCTCGAGGGTCTCAGGAGTCGGGTTGCCGGTCACCGGGTCCCAGCCGGCTTGCTCGTAATACGACTCGAGCGCCGCGTCGAGAGTCGCCCGGTCGACTGCCATGCCGTCGCTGGGCCCGCCGACCAGCGGCTCGAACAGGCGCTTGGGGAGCGTGTCCTTCTCACGCGTGAAGCCTTCCCTGGCGTTGAAGGCGCGCAACATGTTGAGCCGCCTCGCCCCCATCGTGAGCAGATCGTCGACCGTGGTCTCCTCGCCGGTGACGGCCGAGAGCGCCCCGGCAAGCTCCTCCATCCCGAGCAGCTGCCAACCCGGCCCGAAGACGAACTGGCAGATTCCTGCGGTGTCGAGCGCCGAGTAGGCGTACTGGGTGGTCAGGGCGTACTCGACCTTCGCCTCGTTCAGCGCCTCCTCGGGCTGCGGGTTGGTGAGCCCGAGGTCCTCGGCTCGCTTGCCGTACTTGTCGGGCGATTCCATGACCAGCTCGGGCGTGTAGTTGGGGTCGTGCTCGCTCGACTGGTGATCAGCACCAAACGGGTTCACGGCGTAGATCACCGCCAACGAAGGCTTGACCTGCGGCATATGCGCCGGGAACTCGGTTCCCTTGACCGTCACCGCGATGTCCTCGGCTCCATTACCGATCTGAGCGGCCGCCCTGGCGGAACCCTCCGCCAGGATGTCACCAAAACCTTCACGGTCCAACGTCTTCTTCAGCATCTCGATCATCGCATCAGCCTTGCCCCAACCGAGCTCGATACCTCCGGTGTCCTCGGCCGTGATCACGCCGTCCTCGAAACAGTTGATGGCGAAGGCCATCGTGGCGCCGGTCGCAATCGTGTCGACTCCCGCCTCGTTGCAGAGCTGGTTGGCGTAGGAGATGGCGTGGATGTCGTCGATATCGCAATACGAACCGAATGTCGAGGCGGTCTCGTACTCGGGTCCGCCGGACTCCGGGTTGATGGCATTGCCCTCCCATTCGGCCTCGACGGCTCGCTTGCAGCGCACTGCGCACGAGTAGCAGGTCTCGCGGCCCTCCTTCATCTGCGTGCCCTCGGCCGCGCCACGGAGAAGGTCGTTGAAGAGCCGCTCGCCGCCGATCGAGGCGGCCCGGTCGTATCCCATCCAACCGCTCAGGTAGTTGCGGGTCGGCAGACCGCCGGCAGCGTTCTGGCCTTCGAGGACCCCGAGGGTCCCGTGCTTGGCCAGGTCCGCCATGTCGTCGTCTTCTTTGATCCCTTTGATCGACGGTTGCATGATCGCGCGCAACCCGGGAGGGTCGGAGATCGCCAGCCTCTTTTTGCCGCCGCGCACGGCAATGGCCTTGAGCTTCTTGCTGCCCATAACCGCCCCCATGCCGGTCCGGCCGTGGGCCCGGTTCGCCATATTCATGATGGCGGCAAACCGAATGAGCTTCTCGCCGGCGGGACCCACCTGGGCGACCTCGATGCGGTCATCCTCGAGCTCCTCCGCCAGCATCCGATCAACCTCCCTGGTGGGCTTGCCCCAGAGGTGGTCGGCGGGGCGCAGCTCAACCTCGCCCTTGTTGATCCATAGGTAGACGGGCGTGGCAGAGACGCCACGAACGACGATACCGTCGAATCCCGCGAATTTGAGCTCGGCCGGCCAGAAACCTCCGGCCTGGCTGTCACCCACGCCGCCGGTAAGGGGCGATTTGGCGACAACAGTGGCCCGGCTCTGGCCCGCTATCGGGGCGCCGGTGATCGAACTGAGCATAAAAGCCAGCGTGTTCTCCGGGCCGTACGGATCAGCGCCGGCCGGGGTGTTCTTCAGGAGGTAGTACAGGCCCAAAGCGCTGCCGCCCATGTACTTCCGGTACAACTCGTCGGGCGGTTCCTCGATCTCGAGCGAGCCCTTGGTCAGATCGACATGAAGGATCTTTCCTGCATACCCGTTGATCAAGTTGAGCCTCCTTTGGGATTACGCAGCCATCCTATCCGCCCGAAATGCCGGCTGGGCGAACCGCGGCTCGCTCTGGACAAACTGATGTGGACAGGACAAGAATGGCGCTACAGGGAAGGAAGGGAATGGCGACTGCCTTAGCGCGCTCGAGGCGGAGCACTCTGTGCTTGACGTTTGTTATTGCGTTGATCGCGTTCGTCCTCTCCGCAACCCGGCCGGCGCAGGCTCAGGGACCCTTCGGCACACCGGACATCCAGGCCTGGGTGGTTCCCGAGATCCCCGACATGCCGGACCCCGAAGCGCCCGCAACATCTGAGATCCCCGACATGCCGGGCGCCGAGGCTCCCGAGAACGATGATCCGGAGGCCCCCGCGGCCACCGAGTACCCGATCCAGTTCCCGGTGGGTGACAAGCACTCCTACTCCGACAGCTGGGGGGCTCCTCGCAGCGGGGGTAGAACGCACAAGGGCGCCGACATCTTCGCTGAGAAAGGCACGCCGGTGGTGGCGGCGGCCGACGGCACGGTGGTGCGGATCGCCAAGGGAGCGCGTGCCGGCAGATACATCGTGGTGGAGCACGATGGAGGGTGGCGCAGCTACTACCTCCATCTCAACAACGACACCGAAGGCACCGACGATGGGATGAGTGACACCCTGGTTGAAGGCATCGCGGTCGGCGCTGAGGTCAAGGCCGGCGACGTGCTCGACTATGTCGGCGACAGCGGCAACGCGGAAGGGACCTCGCCCCACCTCCACTTCGAGATTCACACTCCAGAGGGCTCCGCCATCAATCCCTATCCGCACCTGAAGGCGGCAGAAGGGGTCGTGCTGCCAAAAGCATCGGTGGCCGGTGTGCTGATAAAGCCGGTGCCCAAGTTCACCGGCGAGAACGTCGACCTCGTAGGTTGGCTCGATCCAGGAGGCGGCTTCGCAGCCGGTGTCACCGTTCACGGCACCACCGCCTACATGGGTACGTGGGGCCGACCCAACGCCTGCCCGGCCTCGGGAGTTCGGATGATCGACGTATCCGATCCGACCGACCCCGTGGAACGGGATGCGATCGCGTCGGGCGCCGAGTTCCCGGGCACCAACACGGATTCGGCGTGGGTCGGGGCCGTCGAGACGCCGGCCTTCTCCGGTGACCTCGCCGTGGTGGCGCTCCGCTTGTGTGACACCGGCGAACGCAACCGGATGAGCGACAAGGTTCGCGGGCTGGCTATGTACGACGTGACCGACCCGAGCTTCCCCGTGCTGCTGGGCACTCACTCCACCGGCGCTCGCACCCAGGGCATCCACGAACTCGATGTCGTGACACACGATGACGGCTCACTGCTGGTGGCGGCCACCGTGCTCCAGTCCCTGGTCCACACGGGCGGCGAAGCCGGCGACCTGCGCATCATCGATATCACCGACCCGGCGGCGCCGGCCGAGATAGCCGATTGGGATCTGCGCCGTGATACCGAGCCCGAGTTCGTGGATGCAATGCTGGCCGAGGTGTACGACGAGCTGGAATTGCACACCCACAGCGCCCACTGGTCCGAAGATGGCACGAGTCTGTGGTTGGCCAACTGGGACGCGGGAGTGACCCTGCTCGACACGGCGGATCCCGCCATGCCGGAGCTCGCGGCAACGTTCGCATACAGCCCCGGGACGGCAGGCAATGCCCACTCCCTGGCGATCGATGCCGCCGCCGGGCTCCTCGTGGTCAATGACCAGGACCTGATCAACTCGGATTTCGAACGCCATGAGCCCGGGTGGGGCGGCCAACGCCTCTTTGACATCTCCGATCCGGCGGCGATCACCCAGGTCGGCACCTATTTCACCGAACGAGCCGCACCCAACAGCGACGGCGGTGCGATCCACGTTGACGGCCGCTACTCGGCGCACAATGCCCAGATCGTCGACGGCATCGAGTATGTCGCCTGGTACTCCGACGGCGTCCGGATACTCGATCTGGTGGATCCAACGGCACCCGATGAGCTCGGTTGGTTCATTCCGCCCCTCCGGGCAGACCCGCAGGGCTATTGGGATACGCCCGACGGCACCACGGCCTTTGCCATGGTGTGGGGGGTCGACGTGGCGGATGATCTCGTATACGTGAGCGACATGCACTCGGGGCTCTGGATCATCCGCTACTCCCCGCCGGCCCCGGACCCGGTGGAGCCCAGCGGTCGTCTCAAGCTCTAGTGCTCTGTCCGGGTCTACAGTCACGGCGTGAGCGATAGCAGGCCCAATCGGTGAGTGATACCGGCATACGATTCCCGCCGCGGTCAGTCTTCTCTCGGCTCGACGATTCAGAAGCAGCGATCCTTCTGGGTGCCGCAGACGAAATCAGCCTGGATCCGGGCGAGTCTCTGTGGCGTCCCGGCGATGCCGTGGATGCAACCTATGTGGTGCTAGATGGGCGCCTCGAGATCTCCGGGAACTCCGGCCTGACAACTGAAATACCGGTCGGGGAAGGCCTCAACGAGCTGCTGCTACTCACCGGCGGTGAACGGACAACGGCGGCTACCGCACGTGACCGAACTCGATTGCTCCGGCTCCGGCTCGATCCGGTCCACCGGTTGTTCGAGGGGCACCCCACACTGCTTCATGCGATCTCGGATGTCATCAGCCGACAACTCCGCCGCGATCAGCTCGGAGAGGCCCTCGAGCGACTCTTCGGCCAGCTGGACCGGGATGCCGAGGAGGAGCTGGCGCATCGCGTCGAGTGGCTCGAACTGGCACCGGGCGAGGCTCTATTCAGACAGCGCGACGCCGCCGATGCACTCTTCGTCCTCATGGAAGGAATCCTGGCGGCCTGGGCCGATGCCGACGGCACCGAGACCTTTCTCAACGAGATAGCCGCCGGCGAGACGATCGGCGAGATGGCACTGATCGGCGGCGCACCCCGCTCCGCCACCGTGAGAGCAGTGAAGCCGTCGCTTCTCATCAGGTTGCGGCGAGCCGACTTCGAAGCAATAGCCGGAGACCATCCGATTGTCTACAAGGCCTTCGCGGAGGTGCTGGTCGAGTACCTCACCAGGTCCCGCGCAGGACGGGCTCATCTCGGCGGCGCCCGGGAGATCACGCTGCTGTCCCACGGGGCCAACTCCGAGCTCTCGAGCATTGTCGCCCGGGAGCTCGCCGACTCGCTCGCCGTGATCGGGCCAACGTTGCACTTGAGCGTGGCCCGGCTCCAAGAGATGAGCGACCGTTTTCCCTTCGATGTCGCCCAGGCCGTCGACCTCCCATTTCTGGACCCGGCGAACGCCCGATTCAGCACGTGGCTCAGGCAGCAGCGGAAGGAATTCCATTTCGTCCTGTACGAAGCCGATCCTGACCAAACCCCATGGACCCGTTTGTGCATCGACCGCGCCGACGAGCTGGTCATCGTCGCCGACTCCAGAACCAACCCCCTTCCCGGGCCGCTCGAGGCCAGCTTGGATCGTGACGATCTGGTGCAACGACGGCTGGTTCTGGTGCATCAGGACAACGGCTCCCCGATCAACACGCACCGCTGGCTCGAGAGTCGCCGTTTCACCGGCCACCACCACGTGCGATCCGGCCGATCCGAGGATCTTGCCCGCCTGGCGAGAGTCCTGGCGAAACAGGCGACCGGGCTCGTCCTGGCGGGAGGTGGGGCTCGCGGCTTCGCTCACATCGGCGTTATCCAAGCGTTCCATGAGGCCGGCATTCCCATCGACTCAATCGGGGGGACTTCTTCGGGAGCGATGTGTTCCATGATGTATGCAATGGAACTCGACCCGTTCCGGCTTGCGATCCGCAATCAGCGGGACTGGGTCGATCGCAAGCCGTGGCACAAGTACGCGCCTCCGGTTCTTTCGATTCTCGACTACACCAGTTGGGATCGAATCTTCCACGACGGTTACGGAGACGCGGACATCGAGGACCTATGGATTCCCGCCTACTGCGTTTCGAGCAACATCGACGTCGGTCAGATGGTGGTCCACGACCGCGGACCGGCCTGGAAAGCGGTGCGGGCTTCCGCATCGCTTCCCGCACTGCTGGCGCCGGTTCTCTTCGACGGCCACGCGCATGTCGACGGGGGCCTTCTGAACAATCTCCCTACCGACGTGATGCGGGCTCGCACTGCGGGTCCCATCTTCGCCGTCTCCCTGGGGCAGCGCACGTCAGATGAGCTGCCGTTCGACACCTACCCGTCTCCCTGGAAACTCACCGCCGAGAAACTCAATCCGCTCAAGCGTTCTGCCCCGATGCACACCATTCCCAAGGTCATGCTCCAGATCGCCGTGATGGGCGACCTGGCGCGAACCGACCAGCGATCCGAGGAAACCGACGTTGTGCTCGAGCCACCGGTGTCAGATATCTCGATGACCGATTTCGGTGACGTGAAGGGGATCATTCGGGTGGGTTACGAGTACACGACTGCGCGCCTCGAGGCGCTGGCTGATGACGAGGACTTCGTCACCCGGATGCAGGCCGCCGGCATCGCCTTCCCGGTTCGGTGAGCGAAGGATTGAGAACCACGGCCACCCGGTACAATCTCTCTTTTGAGAGGAGCGCGCACATGGCCACGAGTCATTTCTGCAACGGGAAGTGGCGGGACGGAACCGTCGCTTCGTGCCCCAAACACACCAAGCTGAGCAAAAAGCAGCCGTCGGTGTACGCATCATCTGACGGGGGCGATGGTTCAGCAGGAGGCTCATCCTCCGGTGGATCATCGGGAGAATCGTCCTCGTCCGCATCCTGACCATGGCTTGCCGGCGGGTGAGCCCAACGGCATCGGCCGGCGGATAGCCGATGAAGACCCTCACCGCTGAAGAGGGTCTGGCCCCCGCACTCCATCAACACTCGCTCTCGCGGCCCGGGTCGTCGATAGCGGCGATCGCCACCGCGCTCGTCGGCCTCCACAACACGAGCCCGGTGAGCCCCTATCTCTCTATCCGGGCCCGGCTTTCCGGCTTCAGGCGTGCCGATCTCGATGCGCTGATGTGGGGTTCATGGCAGCTGGCGCGCCTGCGGGCCATGCGAACGACCATGTTTGTCTTCCCACACGACCTCCTGGAGGTCGCCGCCGCGGCCACCCGGCACCTCTCCGAACCGCTTGCCACGAGATGGTTGCGCGATTCAGGTCTCTCCGCGCGGGAGTTTGACGCACTAGCCGCATCGGTAGACGCGGCATTGGCCGATGGGCCGCTCACCGTTCGAGCCCTGCGCCGTGCACTAGAGGTACCCCAGGCTGTCGATCTACCCGGAGTCGTCGGTCGCATGTGTGACTCCGGACACCTGGTGGGCGGCGCACCTCCCCGCAGTTGGCGGTCGAACGTTCGCGTCTACCACCGTTGGGGCGATGTGCTCGCCGACATCGATTTCCAGCGGTGGGATCCGGATGCGGCCATCGCAGAGTTGATCGCCCGGTACATCCGAACCTACGGTCCCGTGACGCTGGATGACATCTCGTGGTGGACGGGCTTCACCAAGGCGAGGAGCCGCGCGGCAATCGAGGCTCTGGACGCCCGGGTCACCGAGGTGGCGGTCGACGGCTGGGCTGGTCCGCTCTACCAGGCGGCGGGCAGTCACGAAGCCGATGAGGGCGACTCCACGGCGACGGCGCTACCGCTGCTTGATCCCTACGTACAGGGTTATCGGGACCGCGCCCGGTTCCTCGACCCGGCCCGTCACGACTTCGTGTACGACCGGGGTGGTAACTCAGCGGCCACGTTGATACAGCGCGGCCGGATCATCGGAGTCTGGCAGTTTGTGGACGAACCGGTGGAGTCGGTCCGCTATCACCTTTTCGATGCAGTTCCAGCCGAGGTGCGTGACACCGCCGAGGCGGATCTGGCAGCCGCCGGCGAGCTCTACTTCGAGCTTCCGGTCGACGTTGCCGCGGCGGCAACGATGAAGCCGCTCAGCGCCGACGGCGGGAGAAGCGCCGCCCATCCGCTGGACTCCCGCCTCCATCGTGCCTCCCGCCGCCAGCGCGCCTAGCGCCGGCACCAGTGACTAGACACTTCGGAGGCCACCAGGTTGATTCTGCGCGAATTGACCACGCCTGCCGATAACTCTTAGTGAACCGGGTTCGCGAAAGGTGGGATCACATGAATCGTCGAAAGGGTGCTCCCAAGCGCAAGCACACACTCTTTGTGGCTGTGGCCACTCTGCTGGCCAGTGTCCCCTTGTTGGCGGCTCCGGCGATCGCCGCCAAGCCCCCCAAAGACTCTCCTCCGCCCGAGACGGCAACCACATTCAAATCCGTTGATACCGCTGGTGGCTACTTCGCGAGCGGGGCCACGCTCGATCTGCCTGTCCCCGGCGGCACGGCCGAAGGGGATTTCCTCATCGCGCAGGTGGCATACAACGCGGCGGGCACCATCGACGCCCCCGAAGGATGGAATACCATCGACGTCGCCACTCACGAGTCGAAGCCCATCATGCAAGGCCTGTATTGGCGTTCTGCCACATCGAATGAACCGGCGCACTACAGCTTCACGCTCACGAGCGGCAAGGGCGACACGGTCGCCGGGGCAATTGCCGCCTATTCGGGAATCGACCTCGATGACCCCATCGACGCCTTCGGCAGCGCCACCACTGCAAACACCTCAGTCGTGGCACCGTCCATCTCAACGACCCAGGCCGACGCCACACTGATCTCATTCTTCACCGTCCGCGACAACGGCTCGATCACGTCTCCTTCAGGGACAACTGAACGCTGGGACTTCTATAGCGCCGGCGGCGTTGGCGCGATCGGCGAAACGATCGCCGCGGCGGCAGACGAGATCGCTTCTGAGATCGGCTCTACGGGAACTCGAGCTGCCTCGGCCCAGGCCAGCGACGGGGGAATCGCCCACCTGGTGGCACTCCGCCCTGCCACCGAGGCGCCGGTCACCGACCCGACGTCACCGTCGGAACCCTTCGTGCAGTGGGAGGATGCCTCGGCACTCGCGGGAGTGCCCCAGGGCCAGTACAGCGGTTCAATGACATGGATCACCAACCACATCACCGGTGCCAACGACTTCTGGCGGGCCGGCTATGACGGCTCCGGAGTCGACGTCGCGCTGATCGACACCGGTGTCGTGCCCGTGGATGGGCTCACCTGGCCGGGCAAAGTGATCAACGGAGCAGACCTCTCCTTCGAATCGCAAGCCGACAACCTCCGATACCTCGACACCTATGGCCACGGCACCCACCTCGCCGGCATCATCGCCGGACGGGACAACGCCGACTCCGAGTTCTCCGGGATGGCTCCGGGCGCGCGCATCGTGAACGTCAAGGTCGCCGACTCCCAAGGTGCCGCCGACGTTTCGCAGGTAATCGCGGCGCTCGACTGGGTCGTCGAGCATCGCAATGACATGGGCATGAACATCCGCGTGATCAACCTCGCCTACGGCACCGACAGCGTGCAGCCATATCAGATCGACCCCCTGAGCCATGCAGTCGAGCGGGCGTGGCACGCCGGCATCGTCGTTGTGGTCGCCGCGGGCAACGACGGCAATGCAGCGCTCCTCCGCAACCCGGCGATCGACCCCTACGTAATCGCAGTAGGAGCAGCCGAGAACGACTCGAGCCACATCTACGGAGTTGCCTCGTTCTCCAATTGCGGCACCTCGGACCGCTTCGTCGACATCGTCGCTCCGGGCCGTTCGCTGCTCAGCCTGCGCAGCCCCGGCTCCTATGCCGACCAGTACTACCCCGAGGCGGCTGTCTCCGGTGGCTACTTCCTCGGCTCCGGAACCAGCCAATCGGCCGCAGTGGTAGCCGGTGGCGTCGCTCTGATCCTCGATCAGCGGCCAGAGCTCAACCCGGACCAGGTCAAGGCATTGCTCATGGATACTGCCGAACATGTCCAGGGCGCCGACTTCAAGTGCCAGGGTGCGGGTTCGCTCGACCTGACGGCAGCCGAGAAAGCACGGAGCCCGCGGGCCAACTCCGCCGACCAGACCTACCAGGTCGCCGACGGAACCGGCAGCCTCGAAGCCGCCCGCGGCGCCAACCATGTTTACGACAACGGCATCGCCCTGACGGGTGAGATGGACATCATGTCAAGCCCGTGGGTGGGCTACTGCTCCAACGGCACGTGTGTCACCACCCTGTGGGATGGCGGCAACTTCAACGGGGCTTCCTGGAGCGGAGCCTCATGGAGCGGAGCCTCCTGGAGCGGCGCTTCATGGAGCGGAGCCTCATGGAGCGGAGCCTCCTGGAGCGGAGCCTCATGGAGCAGCAAGACTTGGAGCGGAGCCTCATGGAGCGGAGCCTCATGGAGCGGAGCCTCATGGAGCGGCGCTTCATGGAGCGGAGCCTCCTGGAGCGGCGACACTTGGGCCGGGCTCAGCTGGGAGTAGTTCGACCCACTCGGGAACCGAAGATGACTGAACGGACCCGGCCGGACGGCCGGGTCCGTGTCATTCGCTCACAACTGGCTTCCTGTGCGTCCCGCAACTCCTTCGAGTTGTGAGAACGCGGCTGCATCGATTGGTCCTTCGGGCCGGTGAAGTAGGGCCGGAGCGCTCGACAATCTCGTCATAGTGGCGCGAGGGCCCGCGTATCCGCAGGTAACTAGTTACGTGGGCATCGACCTGATTCGTTCTGTACGAACGGGTGTCGGGTCCGGGACACTGTCACAACGGCTCTATCAGGGGTAACAACGTGGCGCGCAAAGGGCCCAACGAACGAAGGTGGGATGAACGAGAAGCAACCACGCGCCAGATTCTCCGTTCCATCGGTGAGTTGAATCCCTACGCCGACGCCGACCCCGCAGAGGTGGAGCAGCGGCTGCGCAATATGAACTACGGCGCCACGAACAGCCGCATCTCGAAGCTGCGACGGGCAAAGCCGACCCTACCCTCCGACCAGTAGGCTCCTAGCCGCCCTAACCTGCCCGGATGCGAATACTCGTCACCGGGGCATCGGGCTACATCGGCGGCCGGCTCGTGCCGGCACTCCTCGAGGCGGGCCACGAGGTCCGGTGCCTGGCGCGTGACCCGAACAAGCTGGCCTATGACCCGTGGCGGGACCACGTTGAGGTGGTCGAGGGGGACGTCCTCGAACCAGACTCGCTCGGGCCGGCCATAGACGGATGCGACGCAGCGTATTACCTGGTTCACTCGATGGACGGCAGCGGGAGCTTTCGCCAGCGTGACCGTCAAGCCGCCGTCAACTTCAGAGAAGCCGCCGCGACGCAGCTCAACCGTATCGTCTACCTCGGGGGCCTTGGCCGGGGCGAGCAACTCTCCGAGCACCTCGCCAGCCGCCAGGAAGTCGGAACCGTTCTGGCCGATGGCGCGACCCCCGTCACGGAGATCCGCGCCGCGGTAATCATCGGCTCCGGCTCGGTGTCGTTCGAGATGATGCGGTACCTCACCGAGGTGCTACCGGTGATGGTCACTCCGAAGTGGGTGCGTACTCGCTGCCAGCCAATCGCCATTCGGAATGTCATCGAGATCCTTGTCGGCGCTCTCAGCACCGCCGATGAGGTGGATCACGTGTGGGAGGTCGGCGGGCCGGACCAGTATTCATACGAGGACATGATGCGCATCTATGCCGAGGAGGCAGGCTTGCGACGTCGCTTGATCATCCCGGTTCCCCTGCTGAGCCCGCAGCTGTCCCGGCACTGGATCGGCCTGGTCACGCCGCTGCCGGTCGGTGTCGCCAAACCGCTCGTCAACAGCCTCCGCAACGAGGTAACGGTTGCCGATAACAGCGTCGCCGAAAGCCTGTCGAGCACGTTGATCCCCCTTCGTGACGCCGTGAAGTCTGCGCTGCGCCGCTCGATTGACTTCGACGTCGCCACCCGCTGGTCTGATGCGGCTGCCGCCCCGGCCGAAGCCCAGCCAACTGACCCGGAATGGGCCGGCGGAACTCTCAACGTCGATGCCCAGCGAGTGTCGTCGACCGCGCCAAGCGAGGATGTCTTCTGGGCGTTCTCCCGCATCGGCGGCGATGTGGGTTACTACACCTTCAATTGGGCGTGGAAGCTGCGCGGGATACTCGACAAAGCCGTCGGGGGTGTTGGGCTGCGCCGGGGACGGCGCCATCCTGAGGAGTTGCGCCCCGGAGAGGCGCTCGACTTCTGGCGGGTCGCCGCCGTGGAGCCGGGCCGTCGATTGCAGCTCTGGGCGGAAATGAAACTGCCCGGCGAAGCGTGGCTCGAATTCACCGCAGAACCGAAGGGGGACGGTACCGAACTCCATCAGACTGCCTACTTCCTGCCCCGCGGCCTCTTCGGCAGGCTCTACTGGCTGGTGCTCGTGCCGTTTCACCTGCTGATCTTCAAACGTATGGCCCAAGAAATCGCCAAGGCGGCGGAGAACCGCTAGGAACCTGCTCCGTGACCGTGTCACCCAAACCGCGATCCGCATCGTCCGTAGGGGTAGAGGCACCGGAAGTTCCAGTGCGCTTCGAAGGAGGACAGCCATGCGCCGTCGGATTCTTGCCACAGCCACGCTGGCCGCAGCCCTAGTCGTATCGGCGGCCGCGCCGGCGCTCGCCGGTCACGACCACTACATAGTCACCCCCAACGGCCGCTGCCACCAGGTTGCCGCCGGGCAAACGTCGATCGACGACGCGAGCCACGGCGGCTTTCACCAGTTCCATGCGCACGTCCACACGGGCGCCGCCGCCCCGAACAATCGAACGCTGGGACACGGCAACGCCGCCGTCGAGGTCTACAAGGCCGCGGACGCGCCGGACGTCTGCTTCTAGCTCTGGATGGGCGGGCGGTGGGGGCCGCCCGTCCGCCCGGCTGAAGCCCCCAACGTCGCTTCGAGGCCTTCCATGGCTTCGACACTCAGCTTCTCGAAGACCCCACCGAGGAAGGGCTGGAAGAGCCGCGCCACCCCCTTCATCTGGAAGTTGGCGTTCCAGGAGACCCGGGTCCCATCGCCTTCAGGTGTTATCCCGATATCGTCGGTCCCCGTGAAGTTCTTGTTACTTCCCATGAGGACGACCCGGCTGGGCGGCTCGTAAACCGTCACCTCGTAGCTCACCGGTACCCGGCGCCCTCGAAAGAGGGCGACGAGATCGAAGGTACTGCGGAAACCGACCGGGCCGTCGCTCGTCATGGTGGCTTCAACGACCCCCGGGTCCCACTCGGCCGTGTTCGTGAAGTCGGCGAGGTACGTGAACACCTCCTCGGCAGGCCTGGGTATGAAGACTGTCTTACTCACTTTGGTCATGCTGTTCCTTCTGGTTGATTGTTCTGGTTGTCGTCGAGCGGCACGGCATAGACAACGACGTTGCTGTCATAGCTCTGGAGGCTCCGGTTGAAACCACCGCCACACGTGATGAGGGTGAGGACCGGAGATCCTTGCCGACTGAAGATTGTGTCAACCGGCAGCTCGGCCTTTTCGTAGATTGTGCGGGCTTCGGCACGGAACGTGTCGCTGGTGCCGTCTTCGAAAGTCACGTAGATCACATCTCCGGGCTCCAGGGTCCTGAGGTTGTAGAAGACACCGGGCCCTTGACTGGCGAGATCGACATGGGCGGCCAGCACCGCCGATCCCGGTTCACCCGGGGCCGAACCATGCTTGTACCAGGCGACATCGTTGACGTTCCTGGGGACCTCCATGTCGCCGTTGCGCTCGACACCGGCAGGGATGATGGCGGCTTCGACGTCGAGAGCGGGAATCCGCAGCGCCACCGGAACCCGGTCGCGACCTTGCGCCTGCTCGCCGATCGTGAATCGGGGAATCGTTGTCGATGGTGCGGAAGGGGGCGGAGATGGGTCTGGCTGCGGAGGAGTCACAGGGGCCGGCACGGGGACGACGGTGGTGGTCGTCGTCGTGAGGGCCTGTTCGACGGAGGCGGCATCGCCGGCTTCGACCTGGGGACGGGTGACCAGCCACAAACCGACAGAGACGGCAAGGATCAGGACACCCGATGCCATCAGCAACAAACCGCGCTTCATGCTCTTTGATTCCTCTCAGAGAATTGAGTGGGAGAGGGCTGCCCGTCTGCCCTCTCCCACTTCACGATGGTGGTCGGTGATCAGCCGCGCTGGCGGGAGACCGTGACGCCACCGGCGAGGATCGTCATGCCGGCTGCGGCGAGGGAGGCGAAGAGCCACAGCGGAATGCCGGTCCCCAGATCGCCACCGGTGCCCGAGGGAACTCCGGCGGGGGGCGTGTGCAGCCCGGCGATGCTCTGCACCGCGAGCTGGAAGCTACCGCCCTCGAGGTCACCAATGGCATAAACGATGACGTTGGTGCCTTCGGGGATCGTCAATGCGGGGACTTCCTCAACGACGGCGGCGGCATCTCCGGCAGCCGTCACTTTGACGTTGTAGTCACCGGCCGGGACATCGGCAGCGCCCTCGCCACCATTGGCCACGTCGGAGAACAGGGCCCCGTCATTGGCGAGAATGTCAACGTTGGGAGCGGCCGCAGTGTGGCGGACGGTCACCCGGCCGTTGCCGGCGTCGATGCTGGAGATGTCGTTGACCCAAACGCTGATCTTCGGGGCGCCGTCACCGTCGAGGTTGGCCTCGATCGTTGCGTTGGCTCCGGCGGGCAGCGTCACCATCTGGGTGAGAACCGGATCGGAGGCCGGATCGGCGTTGGCGGCCCGGATGTCGATGTCATAGTCGGCTGCCGGGAGGGTCAGCGGGTCGGTAACTGTGCCGTACTCGAAATCCTCGAGAGTGAGGTCGTCGTTCACGTAAACGTCCACGGTGAGATCGGGCACGCCGTGCACCACGGTTACGGTTCCGTCGCTCGACTGGGCCAGGGCCGTTGCCGGCACGGCCATGATCATCAGAGCGACGAGAGTCATTATTGCTTTGCGCATGGTCTCGTTCCTTTCGGGTTCTTGTTGAGACTTCTCCCGCTGTACGGCGCAGCCCGCGGCCTGGATGTAAATTTTAGTGGTAAATGCGAGACTCGGACTATGCTCCGGCTCGTGACATCGACATTGACTCTCCAGGAGGCGGCCGACCAGCTCGGCACCCACTACATGACGGTTTATCGCTACGTTCGCCTGGGGCGGCTGCCGGCGCGCAAAGTCGGTGGCACGTGGGAGGTTGAGAAAGCCGACGTAGATGCGCTCCAGAGTGGCGGCGAGCAGAAGGTGCGACCGCGCCACTCAGCCGACTGGTCCGCCAGGCTGGAAGCACGCCTCGTGGAGGGTGACGAAGCTGGCGCCTGGGGGGTTGTTGAAGGCGCACTCGCCTCCGGAGCGACACCCGCCGAGATATACACCGGCGTGATCGGACCGGCCCTGACTTCGCTCGGCGCCAATTGGCACGACGGCACGATCTCTGTGGCGCAGGAGCACCTGGCAACCGCGGTCGCCCAGCGACTCATCGGACGGATGGGGCCCCGCTTTGCCCGCCGGGGCCGCACCAAAGGCGTCGTCGTGGTGACCACCCCGCCGGGAGAACGCCATGCCATCCCCTCTCTGATGGTATCCGACCTGCTGCGGGGCGCCGGCTTCCAGGTCATCGATCTGGGGGCCGACGTTCCCGACGATTCTCTGGCTCAAATCGTCGCCGGGCTCGATAACCCCATTGCAGTCTGCATCAGCTCTACCCGCCTGGGCGCCGACCGGGCGGTCCGGCGCTCGATCAAAGCCGTTCGTGAGACGGCTCCCGAGGTGAAGGTATTCGTCGGGGGGTTCTCCATCACCGACGGCGACCATGCCGCCGGCCTCGGCGCCGACGGCTGGGCCCAGGACGGCCCGGGCGCCGTCGACCTCGTTCTCGACGTTCTGACCTAGCCGCCGATCCGCCGCCGGGCGGTGCTCCCGATTCGGCAGACCTGGTTTGGAACCAACCGGCCACGGTTGCCGTGATCCCCGATCGAGTCGGGTTCTCGACATTTCCACTTGACCTCTCGTCGATTTAGTGCTAAAACTATGTTCGTTGACAGCTAATTAGTGCTAAAGCACCGAGAGGGAGAGACAACATGGAGACAATGAGCCGCCAGGCAGACATAGAACTGGTGCAAGAACTGGCTGCAGGACACGAAGGGGCCCTCGCCGAGGTGTACAGGCGGCACGGCGGGCCGGTCCTCGGTCTTGCCAAGCGTCTACTCCGCGATCCCAACCTGGCGGAGGAGATCGTCCAGGAGGTAATGCTCCGGCTGTGGAACAATCCCGAGAAGTTCGATGGTTCCCGGGGGTCACTCCGGTCCTACCTGCTGGCGCACACCCACGGGCGCAGCGTTGACCTCATCCGCTCCGAGTCGTCGCGCCGTATGAGAGAGGAACGCGAAGCACACCTCGCAGTCGAAGCGGGATTGAGCCTCGAAGAGGAAGTTTGGGAAATGGCCCTGGCCGACCACGTGCGCCAGGCCCTGAGCGAGTTGGACACAGACGTCCGCAAAGCTATCGAACTCGCCTACTTCGGCGGCTACACATACCGCGAGGTTGCGAAGTTGCTCGATACGCCGGAAGGAACGATCAAGAGCCGAATCCGCTCGGGTCTCCAGCGCCTCAACGGACTGCTGGCTAATTCAGGATTGGCTCCCGTCAGCTGAGAGAACAATGCGAGTCGAAGTGGACCATTACGAAGTCCAGGATCTCCTGGGCGCCTATGCACTCAATGCCGTTGATGCCGCGGAGGAGATCGCAGTTGAAAGCCACCTCCGGCACTGTGATGACTGTCGCGAGGAGCTCGAACAGCACCGTGAGGTAGCTGCGCTTCTATCCACCACCGAAACGTTCGCCCCCACCGACTTGTGGGAAACGATCGTCCGCCAGATGCCGACCGAAACAGCCTCAGGCCCCACCAATACCTCTGAACCGCCGCCAATTGCCCTCGAGAAGCCGCACGCCGACGTCGTCCCGCGGCGACGCCGGTGGCTCCAACCCATCGCGGCAGCCGCCGTCCTGGCTCTCGTCGTCGGGACCACCATCGTGCAAACCGCCCGCCTCGGCGCCGCCAACGAGCAACTCGCACTAGCGCGGGCCAATGTCACCGAACTCACCGAAGAGCTCGAGCGCCCTCCACTCAACGCTGCCGTGACGCAGGCGATGACCGGTGTCGACACGCAACGACTCACGCTCGGCTCTCAGGTGAGCGGGTCCAACGCAATCATCGTCCTCATGCCCGACGGGACCGGATTCCTCGCCGAGCACACCCTTCAGCCGCTGCCTCCGGACCGCACGTACCAGCTGTGGGCCATCATCGACGGCAAGATCATCTCAGCTGGAATTCTGGGCTCGGATCCCGGCGTGGTGCCCTTCCGGATCGACCCGCAAGGGTTTGCCGGGTTCGCCATAACTGAGGAAGTCGCCGGCGGGGTCGAGGCGTCTGAGAACGATGCGGTCGTCGCCTGGCTGGAAGTTTGACGCCGAGTCGTGGTATCACACGGCCTGTGAAGCGACGAGAAACTGTTACCCGCCGGCTGCGATCGGTTTCGATTGTCGGCGCGGCCTTCCTCGCTGCCACGCTGGCGCTCCCCGTTTTGCTGCTGGGTGGGGCTCTCTATGACCTCGCCGTTTTCGCTCTGGGGCGGCGCCGTTTCGTGGCCGTGCGTCTCATCCTGATCGGTTGGATATACCTCGGTGCCGAGGTCCTCGGAATCGTTGCGCTCGGTGGGCTGTGGGTGGGGACTGCCGGGGGCCGCATTGAGGGCCTCCTCATTGGAGGCACCTACACGATTCAACGCTGGTGGGCGGGTTTGATCTTTGCCACCATCCGCGAGCTCTTCCGACTGCGGGTCGAGGTCGAAGGTTCAGAGCTGCTCACGCCCGGCCCCATCATCGTCTTCATGCGTCACACCAGCATCGTCGACAACCTCTTACCCAATGTGTTCATGACCGCGCCGCATGGGATCAAGCTGCGCTACGTGCTCAAACGAGAGCTGCTGTCGGATCCCGCCCTTGACATCGCCGGCACCCGCTTGCCCAATTACTTCGTCGATCGCCGTTCCAAGGATTCCGAAGGCGAAGTGGCGGAAATCGGTCGGCTGGGTTCCGGGCTGGGGGCCGACGAGGGTGTTCTGATCTACCCGGAAGGCACTCGCTTCACCGAAGCGCGTCGCGCCCGGGCGCTCGAACGCCTTCAATCCACCAACCCCGCCTTGCACGAGCGAGCCACGCAGATGCACGCGGTGCTGCCGCCACGCCTCGGCGGCCCGCTCGCCCTCCTCGCCGCCGAGCCGGCGGCCGACGTCGTGATCGCCGCCCATGTCGGGCTCGACGGCTTCAGCCACATCCGCCAGATCCTCGGAGGCGGCCTGGTCGGTAGCACTATCCGCGTACGTTTCCAGCGCTTCTCCCACCGAGGGATCCCCCCCGATCCGACGGCTCGGGCGGAATGGCTCTACGACCGCTGGACCGAGGTCGACGCCTGGATCGGAGAGTCATGAGCAGCACCGGCCTAGTGTGGTTTCGCCGCGACCTGCGCCTGGCCGACAACCCGGCCTGGAGCGCAGCCACTTCTCGCCAAGCTCGAGTTGTCGCCCTATTTGTGCTCGATCCCCGTCTCTTCCAGCAGGGGGCGCCTCGGAGCAACCACCTTCTCCACGAGCTCCACGCGCTCGACGAAAGCCTCGCCCGCGCCGGGGGGCGGTTGCGGGTGCGAACCGGCGATCCCGTCGAGGTCGTCCCTGCCGAGGCGCGGGAGTCCGGCTCGATTACGGCCTACTGGAACAGTGATGTCAGCCCGTACTCAACCCGACGAGACACGGCGGTCGCCGAATCGCTGCACTGCCCATCCAACAGCTGGTACGGCTCGCTGGTGCACGCACCGGGACGGATCCTGACCGCCACCGACACTCCTTACAAGGTCTTTACGCCCTTCTACCGCACCTGGCTCGAGGTCCCGTGGGACGACTGGCCGGAGCCCGGAGAAGCCGACATCGATCGCGATATCGGGACCGGGATTCCCGATCCGGCTCAGCCGGCAACGCGTAAAACCGGAGAAGCGGCCGCCCGCGAGCGTCTGGCCGCATTCACGGAGCGGGTAGCCGACTATCCCGAGCACCGAGATCGACCGGATTGGGATGCCACCTCCCGGCTGTCCATTGACCTCAAGTACGGAACGATCTCCCCGCGCACCGTGGCTGCGTCTCTCACGGGTACGGAAGCGGCGCCTTTCGTGCGCCAACTTGCCTGGAGGGACTTCTACGCCCACATCCTCGCCGCCTTTCCCCACACCGTCGACCGGGCCATGCGCCCCGAATACGACAATGTGGCCTGGCATGACGATTCCGAAGGACTGGAAGCGTGGCAGGCAGGTCGCACCGGATACCCCATAGTCGATGCCGGTATGCGGCAGCTCGCCGGAGAAGGCTGGATGCACAACCGGGTCCGCATGATCGCCGCCTCATTCCTGGTCAAAGACCTGCTCATCGACTGGCGGCTCGGAGAGCGCCACTTCCGCCGCCTGCTCCTCGACGGAGACGTCCCGCAGAACGTGGGTAACTGGCAATGGGTAGCCGGAACCGGGGCCGACGCCGCCCCGTATTTCCGGGTCTTCAACCCGATCACTCAAAGCCGCAAGTTCGATCCGGACGGTGCCTACATCCGTCGCTGGGTGCCGGAGCTGGCGCAACTGCATGGCGAGAACATCCACGCGCCCTGGCTCGCCGGCCCGCTGGATCTCGCCGCCGCCGGAGTTGTTCTCAACGACAACTATCCGGCGCCAATTGTCGACCACGCGAGTGCCCGGCTCCGAACACTTGATGCCTACCAAAAAGCTCGAGGAGAGAAGAACCAGTGACCTCATTGATCGACAAAGCCATGGACACCGCGATCGCTCCCGGTTTCTCCAACATTGGATACCGGGTTCGGCGAAGGTCGTGGGAACCGATCACCGAATCTCTGGACGGGCAGACCGTGGTCGTGACCGGAGCCACCAGCGGGCTCGGCAAGGCCGCGGCAACCGGCCTTGCCGGCCTGGGAGCCGACGTCATTCTGGTCGGGCGCAATCCGGACAAGACCGCCGCGGTGCAGGCCGAGATCGCCGCTGCTGCCCGCAGCACGACCGTGCGCTCCGAGTTGGCCGACCTCAGCCTCATGTCCGAGATTCGGGGACTGGCCGACCGGCTTCTGGCCGAGGAGAGCGCCATCCATGTTCTGATCAACAACGCCGGTACCCTGTTCACCGAACGCACCGTCACACCAGAAGGAATCGACGATACCCTCGCGACGAATCTGCTCGGGCACTTCCTGCTCACCAACCTGCTCATTCCCCGCCTGGTGAAATCGGCTCCCGCCCGCATCATCAACGTGACGTCCGGAGGCATGTACGGCCAGCGAATCTCCGTCTCCAACCTCCAGAACGACCTCGGCGAATACAAGGGATCCGCTGCATACGCCCGGACCAAACGCGGCCAGGTCATCCTCACCGAGATGTGGGCCGAACAGCTCCGCGACACGGGCGTCACGGTCAATGCGATGCATCCTGGATGGGCCGACACGCCGGGCGTTGTCAAGTCGCTGCCTACGTTCCACAAGATCACCAAGCCCTTCCTGCGCACCCCTGCGGAGGGAGCCGACACCATCGTTTGGTTGGCCGCGAGCGGCGAGGCGGCCGGCCGAACCGGCCTCTTCTGGCACGATCGGCGGCCTCGGCCAACGCACAAGACGAAAAGAACCAGGGAGCGCCCCGAAGCCCGCACGGCCCTGTGGGACGCGCTCAGCGAATTGTCGGGCTGGGAAGGCGGCGATTTCTAGAGGCTGCCGTCGCCCCTATCGGATTCCACGTGACGTTTCAGCCGCTCCAGGGCACCATCCCAACTGGCGGCGCGGCCCGGGAGCCACCGACCGGCGTTATCGAGAGGCGCGGTGTCGACGTAGTAGCGGTGCTCCCCCTCCCCTGCTGGGAACAGCTCAATAGGCCCGCTTCCTCGAGCGTCTTCAGGTGGCGGGCCACCGCTTGCCCGGAGGGTGCTCAGTGATCGCCGAAGCTGTGGCCGGATCCTCGACCTTGATCGACTCGATCGCCGCGGCGTCCTCTGCCGCTACCGCCACCGCACCTTCGAGGACCTCACGAATCTGTGACTGAGGTATCACCACCGCCCCGGCCGAGTCGGCGTATATGTAGTTGCCCGGCATCACACCCACACCACCCACCACGACCGGCACGTCGGCCTGGAACGGGGTTACGACGTCGCCGCCCCATCTCGTCGCTTCACCGGTGCAGTACACAGCCATGTTGTAGCCGGCAATCTCGTCGAAATCGCGGAGGCGTCCGTCGGCCAGAATTCCGGCCACTCCGTGGTTGTGCGCTCGCGACAGCTTGGTGCCGCCCCCGAGCGACACATCGCGATGACCGTTGCTCGCCAGCACGAGCACCTTGCCCTCCGGCTCGTCTCCGACGGCCTGGTAGAAGAGCCGGGCGAAATTGAACCTGTCCGGGTCGAGAGCGGCCTCACACGTCGGAAAGTAGGAAACCGTCACTGCCCTCCCGAACAGCGGTCTTCCCGGCGTCGGGCTGACCAGGTCGAGCAAGTGACAGCGATGCCGATGCAACCGTCCAATTGCGTCCACCAGATCTGCCGTTCGAACTTGGGCCACCAGGTCATCGATCGATGCCGCCATAAGGCTCCTCTCCCGCTCCTGCATCGCGTCGTGACATCCGTCGGGTCAAACTGCGCGCCCATGCCCTGAACGCAGGAACTCTGAGAACGATATAACACACCTATCGACTACGCATCCCTCGCGTCCGGCCGTGCGCCAAGCCGCGGGGACCCGGGAACACTGAGGCGCTCCGGACACAACCAGGCGGCCAGACTGGCTGCCGGGGGGAGGCAGCGGTCTGACCGCCTTGGTTGGGCCTGCAGCCTGGTGGACAGGGGGACTCCCGCCAGGCTACGCAGTGGCGTGCTCGTCGTAGCCGTGGCGTACCCGGCTCCGAATCTCCTCCTTCGTGGCCGCGTCACAGAACGCCGCGTCAATCGCATTGATCGTCAGCTGCTCGAAGTCCCTCAGGCCGAAGCCCTTGTGTGTAGCCAGCAACTCAAACTCATGTGTCATATCGGTCATCGACATCAACCGGTTGTCGGTGTTGATCGTCGTGGCGAATCCTGCTCGATGAAGAACGTCGATGGGATGAACCGTGGCGGACATGACTGCGCGGGTGTCGACTTCCGACTTGAAGCAGATCTCGAGAGCAATACGCTCGTAGCGGATCCGATCTGCCGTTGGGCCGAATCTCAGGTGCGTGTTGTCGGCGTGGACGTCTTCGATGAGTCGGATGCCGTGCCCGATTCTCTCCGCTCCGCAGTCGAGCGCGCCTTGAATGCTGGCCACGCCGGATCCCTCGCCGGCATGAATCGTCAAGCGCAAACCCGAATCGGCGGCGAGTTGGAGTGCCTCGGCATGATCTCGGGCCGGGAACCCGCGCTCGGGGCCGGCAAGGTCGAACCCCACAACTCCTTGGTCGACGAACTGCGTGGCGGCCTTCGCATCCTCGATGTCACCCTCGCGGTCGCGCATGGCGCTCACGATGAGGCGAGCGGTGATCCCCGTGGCATCTTGACCCATCTCGAGCCCTTCGAGGACCGCTTCGATCACTTCGGCCCGCGTCAGCCCGCGTTGTGTGTGCAGCGAAGGACATAGCCGCAGTTCGGCGTAGATAACGTCGTCGGCGGCGTGGTCGACAACGGATTCAATGGCAACGCGGCGTAGCGCCTCCGGCGTCTGCATGAGCGCGACCGTGTGTTCGAACGTCTGGAGGTACTCCGGCAGTGATCCGATCGCAGCCTCCTCGAAGAACTGCTCAATATCAGCCGGTTCAGCAGGCAGTCCGGGATAGCCGGCTGCCGCTGCGAGCTCGGCAACGGTCCTCGGACGCAGGCCACCATCGAGGTGGTCATGGAGCAGGACTTTGGGCAGCGTCATGTACGGATCTCTGATTGGTCGCGCGACTTGAGGATGGACACTAAGACTAGTTGACCGATCGGTCAACTAGCTGCTCGCCTATAGTAATTCGAGAATGGCAGCATCTCCCGAATCCGATTCAGCTTCCACACGCCTGGTGGCAAGTGCAATCGAGCTGTTCACCAGCGCGACGTACGGAAGCGTCGGGGTTCAAGAGCTGTGCGAACACGCCGACGTGCGGCGGGGAAGCTTCTACTACCACTTCAGGTCAAAACAGGATCTGGCGTTGGCGGCGCTGGACGCCGAATGGGACTCGCTGCGCATCGCGGTATTCGAGCCGGCCTTCGGCGAGAACCTCGCCCCGCTCGCCGCGTTCTCCCGTTTCTGGGATTTGGTCCAGGAGCATGCAGATGCCCGCACTCGTGAGTTCGGGACATTCGGCGGGAGTCTTCTCGTCAGCCTGGCCCAGGAGATGGCCGCGACTGATGAGGTGATCCGGGACCGGGCGTTGCAGCACCTCGCTCAAGCGAGGACGTACTTCGAGGCAGCCCTCGGCGCCGCGATCGACGCAGGGGAGGTGGCCGCAATGGACACCAAAGTCGCGGCCCAGCGTATGGCGGCGTACGTTGCCGGAGCCCTGGCGGTGGCGCGAGCCGTCGCCGACCCCAACGCGATCAACCTCATGCGGTACGACTTGTGGCGCTTCGCCGTCCCACCTGCGGACACGGGCGACAAGACGCCCTAGGGCCAGATGTGGCCGAGCCAGTCCATATGGCGGAAGATCGTTGTCCACCGGCACGCCTTGCCATCGCGTATCGTGTAGATGTTCACGAACTCGAGTTCGAAAGGGATGTCAAGATCGGCGCGCCGGCCGATGGCGCGCCATCGGATGGCCATGGTCTCGCCATCGACTCCGACAAACACACCTTCGACATGGACATCCAGGTCGACTGCCGCCCCATAAATAGACCCCACAAAACGGGCCATTTCGGTTTTGCCCTCCATGGACTTGTCGGCGCCCATGTCGTCGTAGATGACATCGTCGGTCGCCAGATCGACGAGCGCATCGACATCGCGCGCCACCATCGCCACCCGCGCCCGCTCCGCGAAGTCAACAGCGAACGCAGCATCTATCTGGGTCGACCCTGTCGGCGTCACCAGGCACCTCCCTCATCCTTGCGTTCACTCTATCGCCGCCCGCGGCCGCCGACTGCCGGCTGCCGGCGTCGGCCTTTCTTCAAATCGGCGAGGAGACGTCGAGCCGCATTGTGCCCGGGAGCGCCCGAGCAGCTTCCAGTTCGAGCCGCGGGGTGAGGTCGAGATAAAGGGCAAAGGCAGGATGACGACCTACTTCCTCACCGGCGCCAGTTGGAAGTAGCGTCGCCGGCGGCTGACTCACTGTCGACCAATCCTGGTCGCAGCGCGTCCGGCCGGCAGTGAGCCACTCCGAACACAACCGGTCATCACTGGTCATTCAGACAACGATGCCGTCGGGCGTGGCAAGCTGTTTGCATGGCTCGAAGGACTGAAGCGATCAGTTTGTTCGGCGTGGGTTGCTCGGCGGCCGGGGTTCTGGTCTTCGAGATAGTCCTCACACGCGTCTTCTCCCTGACGCAGTTCTACCACTTCGCCTTTCTCACGATCAGTCTGGCCCTGCTCGGGTTTGGCGCCAGCGGGTCGGTGCTGGCCGCCTATCCCCAATTGGGAAGCGGCGGGCCCCGGCGCTGGGCGCTCCTGGCCTTTGGCCAGGGCATCACCACAGTCGGTGCCTACGTGACGACCAACCTGATCCCGTTCGACTCCTTCGCCATCGCCTGGGATGGTCGCCAGGTCGGGTGGCTAATCGCCTACTACCTCGCCCTGGCAGTCCCGTTCTTCTTCGCCGGATCGGTGACCGCGGTGCTGCTGTCTGGCCGGGACCAGCCGGCGCCGATCTCCTCGGCCCGGGTCTACGGAGCCAGCCTGATCGGAGCCGGGCTGGGGTGCATCGTCGCCATCGGCGCATTGCCCATCGTCGGCGGAGTCGGGGTGATCGCACTCGCCTCGCTTCTCGGTCTGGTGGCCGCCGTTGCCTTCGGAACGCTGGCGTCCGCTCCCTCGCGCACATTGCTGATGACGGCAACGTCCGTTGCGATCGTTGCGGTTCTGGCGACGGCCGCGACCTATGGAGGACTGGAGCCGCGATTGTCGCCCTACAAGGATCTGAGCGGCGCCCTGCGCTATCCCGACGCTGAGGTGGTTTCCTCCACATGGGAGTCCTCGGCCCGGGTAGACCACATTGCCAGCAAGGGCATCCGATCCTTGCCCGGCCTCAGTTTCGGCTGGAGCGGCGCCCCGCCGCCCCAGGACGGAATCACCTTTGACGGCGACGATTTGAGTCCCATTCCCCTCATCGGCCCGGCGGAGGCTGAGTTCTCTTCCCACGTCCTCAACTCGATCGCGTTCAGCCTCCGCCCGGGAGGCGACGTCCTGGTGCTGGAACCCCGGGGCGGTCTTGACGTCCTGCTGGCTCTGGCGGCGGGAGCCGGCACGGTCACGGCGGTCGAGAGCCACGGCCCCGCCGTCGCGGCGGCGCGGCGCGCAGGCGCACCGGCATACCTCGACACGCGGGTCGAACTCGTCATCGCCGAGCCGCGGTCATTTGTGGAGCGCAGCGGACGCCGCTTCGACGTGGTTGACGTCGCACTCAACGCGCCATATCGACCGGTCACCTCCGGGGCGTACAGCCTGGCCGAGGACTACCTCCTGACGGTCGAAGCCTTCGACGGCTATCTGAGCCTGCTGGCCCCCGACGGTGTACTCACGGCGATGCGCTGGCTGCAGACCCCTCCGAGCGAGTCAATGCGTTTGTTCGGTCTCGCGGCCGGAGCTGTGCGCCGGTCCGGAGGCGACCCGGCGCAAGCACTCATTGCTCTGCGGGGGTACGCCACCGGCCTGGTGCTGATCAAACCGGACGGCTTCTCGGAGGAAGATGTCGAAGAGGTGGCTCGATTCGCCGCCCGGGAGCGCTTCGACATCATCGCCGCCCCCGGTCGAGAGTCCACGAACGACTACAACGTGCTGCCCGCCGATGAGTACGGTGAGCTGGCGACCCAGCTGCTGGCTGAGTCCGAGGAGTTGCTCCGATCGTATGAGTTCGACATTGCACCGCCCCGGGACAACCGACCCTTCTTCACCCACTTCTTCAAGTGGGAACAGGCATCCGCGGTTCTCGACACAATAGGGAGGACCTGGCAGCCCTTTGGTGGGGCGGGGTTCTTCGTCCTGCTGGCACTTCTCGCCCTCTCAGTGCTCGGCGCCGTTGCATTGATTCTCGGGCCCTTGCTGCTGATGACCCGCCGCGGCAGTCCGGAGAGCGCAGGGGGCGTGCGCCTGTGGACGGTGGCGTATTTCGGATCGCTCGGGCTGGGGTTCCTCCTGGTTGAGCTACCTCTCGTCCAGCAGTACATCCTTCTGGTCGGGCGGCCAACGACAGCCCTAGCCGTCGTGCTGTTCGCCATCCTGCTGGCGGCCGGGGTCGGCAGCACGTTGTCGGCGCGGGTGCCGTGGCGCCCGGCAGCCGTGGCTCTCACTATCGCCGCGGTCATCTACCCGACGTTCATCGGGGCGATGAGTGCGGCCGTTCTCCCCTGGCCGCTGGTAGTCCGCATGGCGATCGGCGCCGTGGCTCTTGGCCCGCTCGGGTTTCTCATGGGCGTGATGTTCCCCAAAGGTGTGGCCCGTCTCGAGGCGGTCGCGCCGCACCTGGTTCCGTGGGCATGGGGGATCAACGGGACAGCTTCAGTGATTGCGGCCGCCACTGCCGCATTGCTGACTCTCACCTGGGGTTTTCAACTGGTGGTGACCACAGGTGCGGCCTGTTATGCAGCCGCCGCAGCCCTTGCGGGAGACCGCCCGGCCGACGCCGTCAGCCCTCAGAGCGGGTAAACGGCACGAAGCGGACCGCGCCGAGGTTCTCACCGGTCACTTCGCCATCGTCGCCCACTTCAAAGCGCCAGAGTGTTTGCACGGCGCCGATCGGACCTATAGGAATCACCAGGCGGCCGCCGGGCGCCAACTGGTCGACCAGCAACTGCGGCAGATGGTCGGGGGCGGCGGTCACGACGATGGCGTCGAACGGGGCGTGCTCCTCCCAGCCAAAGTATCCGTCGCCGTGGAGGGTCGCCACGTCGTAGCCCAGAAGGTGCAGCCGGGTGTCGGCGGCAGTCGCCAGCGCCTCGATGATCTCGATTGTGTAGACCTCAACTCCCATTTCGGCGAGCACCGCAGCCTGGTAGCCGGAGCCGGTGCCGATCTCCAGCACCTTGTCCCCGGGCGCCACCCCCAGCGCCTGCGTCATCAGGGCGACGATGTATGGCTGCGAGATGGTCTGGCCGTGGCCGATCGGCAGCGGGTTGTCGTTGTAGGCCTGATCGACGTAGTCGGCGGGCACAAACTCGTGGCGAGGCACTGCCCGCATTGCCGCAATCGTGGGCTCGTCGGAGATGAGGCGGGCAACGATCTGGAGATCGACCATTGCCGTCCGGTCCGCCCGATGAACGTCGACGGCTGCCGAGATGGTTGTCGCCGCGGCAGAAGTTGCAACGTCCGCGATTGCCGGAGCCGAAGTCGGGCCCGCGGATCCGCTTGACGGGCTGTCATTACATCCGCTCAGGGCGACAACCAACACAAGAGCCGGGACGGCGCGCTTCACAACGGACACCGTGCCTGCCGGGCGGCTCGATGTCAACCGGGCACAAGCAGCTTGCCCGCGGCACGGGGTTCTCGTTCCGCTGCAGTGACTGAAACGGGAAAGCCCCTGCGACCCAGGGGCTTCCACCGGTCGGTTCGGGAAGGATTATTGCCGAAGCCGGCTATGCAACCCGGCTCAGATTGTGGGTGCGCTCGAGGGTCTCCGCCTCGTCACTCACCTTGCGGAACAGGCTCGCGACCAATCCCAGCGACTCGCGCCAGAAGTACGCAACACCTCCCAAGATGAGCCCGGTCAGCGTGACACCAATCCACTCGGCGCGGAGGTCGATGCCCCATTCCGTGAAGATATCGAAGTCCGCGATCCACGCCAACGTGATGCCGAGCGCAACCACCGCGACGGCCCACAATTCGTGGAACGCCGCCATGAGCCGATCGAAGAACATCACGAGCGCATACACCCCGAGCCCCAGTAGTACAGCGATCCCAAAGACATACATGACGCCTCCTCTTGTCGCTTTTCCGGGCAGCGCACACACGGCTGTGGCTGCCTCTCAATACATCGTATGCCCGGGTGCGGGCACCCCATAGGGCCTAATGACCCCACCACGCGGAAGCCCCCGCCGAGGCGGGGGCTTCTCGTGGTGGCGGTAGGCCCGCCTTCGACTCAAAACTCGAGATCACACGGCGCGGCCATCGCGGGTGCGGTCACCGTTGTCTTCCCGTTGACTTCGAATTCGACCTTGACGCACTGATCCGGGGCGGTCTGGCCACCGGTGAACACACCAAAGATCGCCTCATACATACCGGGCTCGAACTCGATCGGAGTCGTCCCGAGAGCACACGGGTGATCACCCTCCATCGGATAGATCAGCCCGGAGTAGCTCCAGGGATCGCCATCGATCTGAGCACAGGACACGCCCATCGGACGCCCCTGGTCCCCCGATTGAATCATGGTTAGAAGGATCTGGGTGTTTCCGCCGGTAACACCATCAACGGCGATCTCGACCTGCCCGGGAGCAGCCGGCTGCGGAGCGGCGGTGGTGGTCTCAGCAACCGTGGCGCCGGTGGTCGTGTCGGTGTTGCCGGTGGTGTCGCCGTCGCCCCCACAGGCGGCGGCCACCAGTACTAAGGCTGCCATCAATGCCATCTTCTTCATCGGTTCTCCTCGGCCGCGATTCACTGGAGCACGCCGAACGCGTATCGGCACGAGATACCGGAACCTTCAGCAAACGTTGCAGGAGGTGGATCCGGGGAGAACCGGGCCGACCTATGGCGATCGTGACCATCCAACTGAGTGGCGCTGGTGTTTGGGAGCATCGAATTCCGAGCCGGCCAGCAGCTCGCTGAGGTCGTCTACTTCCAGAAACGGGCCGTAGTTGCGGAACTCGGAGCCGACCGGCACGGTGACCGTGCCATCCGGGAAGATCATGACGTAGAGCTTGTCGAGGGTCTTGTGGTCGAGGAAGTTGATCCGGAAGCCGTGGGATTCCCCTTCAATCTGTCGGCGCAGCGCATCAAACGCCACGTCCTCGACAACAAGCTTGGGCCAGGGCACATCGGGGCTCATCGATCTCGGGAATGCCTGGAACACGTTGTAGAACAGCCGGCCCGGCAAACGACCAGCCCGATGTTCGAGCAGTTCGACGATGTCGGGGATGTCCTCGATATTGTGGCGAGTCACCGGCGTCGCCACCTTCACGTCGATTTCCGGGTATCCCTCGAGCAGATCGAGAGCGGCCATGACTACCGCGAAGTGCCCCGGCTCCTTGGTCCGTACGGAAACCTCCTCGGTCGACCCATCGAGTGGCAATGAGATGAGATCGATGTCCCCGCCGGAAGCAGCCAGGAACGGGGCGGTCAACAAGTCGCCCGTCGTCGATACCGCCACCTCGAGATCAAGCTGCGCCGCGTGCCGGATCAGCAGCCCGATATCGCCCCGTTGCAGCGGATCACCGCCGGTGAAGACGATCCGCCGGCTGCCTCCTTCCGCAATCTTGCTGATTATCGCGAACGCCATCTCGGTGTCGACCTCCGCAATCCCCTGTGGACCCCAGCAGTAGGCACACTGCTGGCTGCACTCGGAGGTCACGTGGAAGTCGAACGTCACGACATCAGACATCAGATCCATCTCCTGATACGGGCACAGCAAGTATCGCGAAATCTGGCATCATCCGCCTGCCCTCTCCTCCACCGACCGGGTCCCGGTATTCTGCGTTCGCGGTTTGGGAGGAGACGTATGCCCTCGTCGTGCCGGGTTAGGCGGCGATGGCGTCCGGAGGCTGCCAACCCGGGTTGTTGCACGACAGCCTGTGCATGGTGGAGTGCAGGGCAGCCAATCCCGGCGCAGGCACAAGGGACCGATCCGGCGGGCGATCACAGCTCGAAGACCGGCTACGCCTTCGCCGTTGCCATACTGGCGATGCGCCCCTGCCGGACGAAGGTGCGGATCCGGGCCGAGACGGCCACGGCGATAGGGTGAGCGCAATGAAGGCACGACGCCACGGCCCGCGACGCGCAAACGGCAAGCACTGAAGGAGGACGATGCGAAGCAAGCTCATCTTCTGGCCGGCGGTCCTCGGCGCGATGGCTGTGCTCGTCAAGGCATATGAGCGCTGGTATTTCCCCCGGGATCCGGCACGTACCGTTGATCCGGATGCCACAATCGTGTCCCCTGCCGACGGCCGGATCGTCTACGTCGCCGACGTTGCAGAAGGCAGCGTCCCGATCGCCGTCAAAGGAGAATCCGCGATTCCTCTCGACGACATCGTCAAGGGGCAGCCGCGCCCGTCGCAAGGGGTTCTCATCGGAATCTTCATGTCGCCGTTCGATGTGCACTACCAGCGAAGCCCGATCTCCGGAATCGTCGAAGAGGTCTCCTACCATCCGGCCCCGTACAACTACGTGATGGGCAGCATGTTTCTGCGCAATCTCTTCAGGATCCAACCCATGTACGCCCGCTCGCCGCACATCGTGGCCAACGAGCGGAACATCGTTCACATCAGCGGCCGGGATCGGGACGCTTACGTTGTGCAGATCGCCGACCAGCAGGTGAACAAGATCGATTGCTACGTGAAGCCGGGAGATGAGGTGCGTGCCGGACAGAAGTTGGGGATGATCCGCCGCGGCAGCCAGGTAGACCTCTTCCTGCCTGGAATCGTCTCTTCGGATCTTCCCGGCCTCGCGGTCGGCGACAAGGTGCAGGCCGGCGCCACAACATTGCTCAGCCGACCCGCCTAGCTACGCCATGGGACGGGGCTGGCGAGACACAACCGTCGTCGCACCTGAAGCGCCTGCGAACCTGCCTCCGAAGTAGGTCCGGAACGCCCATCGCGACAGCCGGTCGCCGGCGAGGCGGTATTGCAGGCCATTGCCGTACAACTGGAGGAGGTAGACCTTCTCGCGGTTATCGCTGTCGCAGTACCGGTCCTTGGCAGCGTTCCAGATACCGCCGTAGCCGACCGAGCTCAGGCCCTTGGAGGCGGCATAGCCGACCGACTCGGCGATGATCGCTTCGTAGGCGTGATGCGTGTCCCGCGAGCGGTCGAAGCCACCCTCGGAGAGTTCGAGGACATCGCGATGGCGAACGAACGACTGCAGGCCCGTGATGCTCCCTCCGTTCTCGGTGTATATATGGACGGCATCCGCGCAATTGGTGAAGAAGGCGCCGCACACCTGATAGGCGTACTCCTTGAACTGCCAGCGCCCCATGCCGCCATGATGGCGATATGTCGCCAGCACGAGCTCGGAGAAACGCCGGGCGAGTCCCGGCTCGACCGGTCCTTCACGGACGTGCACCGTCCCGCCCGCTTTGGCGTGGTCGCGGAGATGCCGTCGCAGTCGTTTGTGGAGGGCCAGGAAGTCGTCTCGCGTCGTGTAGCGAGTGCAGTCGATCTTGCCGAGGCGATAATCGGTCTCCAGGAGCCGATGGCGGACGCGCGGAAGCGCGGCGCGGACATCATCGTCGATCCGTCCGAAGAACATCGCGTAATACATGCTGCGACGCGCCATGGCATTGAGCAGAGCGGCCGCAACTCGCGGGCGATCGGCGCGCTCGGTGTAGTACATCGTTGTGTCCCAGCCGACGTGGTTGCCCTCCCCCAGCAGTTGCTTGATCGAGACGAACGGCCGCACGCTCATCAAACTCGTGACTCCCAGCAACTCGCCCTGCGCGTCCACGGCACGGAGGAGTTGGAAGAACCGGCCGGATGGTGGGATCACATCGAGCATGCTCAGAGATATCCCGCGTGTGACCAGATCCGCCTCGAGGGCCGCTCGCTCCTCGGGCCGCAGCGGTTCGGCCGAAACGAGTACCCGGGCCGGCGCCACTGAATCCACCATCGGTTGTGGCCTCCCCTCATCGGCGTTCGGGCCGACCCCAGGCTATCGGCAACGGAGTCGTGCGGGAACCGCGGTGACCTCACTTCATGGCCGCGGGCTCGATCCCCAATGGAGTGGTTCTCCGTTGGCTTCCGCTGTTGCGCCAGACTGGGGGTGTGAGGCGCTCCCCTCTGAGCAGGTTGCAGCCGGTCGGCAATTCGGCCCGGGCTCTTGCCGTGGTTGCCATTGTGGCCGTCGTCGGGATTCTGGTCATCTACGTGGTTGGGCGTGAGCCGGGGACCGATGGAGAAGCAGCAACGCCCACCAGCACGACGGTTGTGGACCCCGGCCCCGTGGTCTCCCAGTTTCTCGATGCGTGGGGGGAAGCCGACTGGGCGACCGTCCGCCAGATTGCCGCTGATCCCCGGGTTCGAGCCGACGAAGCTCTCGCCGATTGGTGGCGCGATCTCGACGTGGGCGGCGTCCGCTTCACAACCGGTTCGGCCGAGGTTGATGCGGGGACTGCCACGGTGCCGTTCTCCCTGGCAGTGGAGATCAACAACGCCGGCACGTGGGAATACGACTCGACCCTGCGCCTCGTGGCGCACAGCGGTGGCTGGGAAGTGGTGTGGGGTCCAGAGACGCTGCACCCCAAGCTCGGCGAAGGAGATCGGCTCGAACTCACGACCGGGTGGCCGGAACGTGCGCTCATAACCGACAGGACCGGGCGACCCCTGGTCGAATCCGTGCCCGCCGTCTCAGTCGGCCTCATCCCGGAGCGGATTGTCTCGCGTGATGAGGCAGCGGCAGCACTCGAGGAGGTCCTGTCGGTCTCACGCTCCGCGATCGACGACACCCTCGACCGGCCGGGGGTGCAACCCGATTGGTTCCTTCCCGTATCGACGGTTGCGCGCGAGGACAACGTCGCCATCCGTCCCCTTCTCTATCCGATCCCCGGTGTGGCGTTCCGGCTGACCGATTCGCGGGTCCGCGTGGGATCCCGGCTGCTGGGGCCGCTTCTGGGCACAACCGGCCCAATTACAGCCGAGCAGTTGGCCGTCCTTGGCAGTCCCTACGAACCCGGCCTGATCGTGGGAGCCTCGGGGCTCGAGGCGTCTTTCGAACGCCAACTGGCCGGAACCCCGACGAGACAGGTAGTGCGGCGATCCGCCGACGGCTCCACGGAGGTTCTCGAGTCGTTCGACGGGACTCCGCCGTCCGACGTGCAGACAACACTGGCCCTCGATGTCCAGCAGACGGCCGAGGCGGTGCTCGAGGACATCGAGCTACCGGCCGCAATCGTGGCAGTCGATGCCGCCAGCGGCGAGATCCGAGCCGCCGCCGGCACCCCGGACGATGGGTTCAGTCGAGCCACGAGCGGCTTGTACCCACCGGGCTCGACATTCAAGATCGTCGTGGCCACCGCCCTCCTGGAAAGCGGCTTGAAGCCGGGGTCTACGGTGGCCTGCCCCCGGGTGGTGAATGTGGCGGGAAGGGAATTCGGCAACGCCACCCGGCTACCGGCGACGATGTCGTTCGAGCAGGCGTTCGCCCGGTCCTGTAACACCGCATTCATCGAGCTTGCCGCCGAGCTCGATCCTGCTCTTCTCACCGAGACGGCCCGGAAGTTCGGATTCGGCAGCCGTATCGAGATCGGGATCCCGGCCGCAGATGCGTCCTATCCGGCCCCGGCCGACTCCACTGAGTTCGCCGCAGCCGCGATCGGACAAGGCCGCGTGCTGGCCAGCCCGCTCAACCTTGCCGGCGTTGCGGCCACCGCCGCCACGGGAGCCTGGCATCCACCAACTCTGGTCGTCGCTGGAGAGTTGGAGACGTCGGCGCCGTTTGAACCGACCGTTCTCGCCGATCTGCAGACGATGATGCGAGCCGTAGTGATCGGGGGGACAGGGCGCCCCGGAAACGTCCCGGGGATGGAGGTGGCGGGGAAGACCGGAACGGCCCAGCTGGTCACTCCGGATGGCCCCGACTCGGTGGCGTGGTTCGTCGGCTTCTCCGGTGATCTGGCGTTTGCGGTCGGGGTCGAGGGTGGGGAGTCCGGCGGTGCCACTGCCGCCCCCATTGCGGCCGCATTCCTGGAAGGACTCGCGGCGCGGCAAGTGTCGCGACTGCCGTCCGAGTGCGTCGCCACCGGCGCGGACTGGACGACGTTCCAGGGCGACAACACCCGGTCGGGATGCTCCCAGGCCGATCCGATCGTCGAGCCCCGACGGCGATGGCAAGCCGAAGCGGGCATATCCGGATGGCTGAACAGCCCGATAGTCGTTGGAGACCTCGTTGTCGTCGGCAGCGCAGGGAACCGGCGAAGCGGGGGCGACGACGGCGACGGCGTCTATGCGTTCGATCTCCGCACCGGGAGGCGACGGTGGTTCTTCCCCACCTCCAATGACGTCAACGGCCTGGCCGCGGCCGACGGAGTCATCGTCGCGACCGGCGACGAGGGAACGGTGTGGGGCCTCGATTCCGCAAGTGGTGCAGAGGTGTGGAGTTTCGCCGCCGGATCGCCGGTCTTCACCAACCCCCTGATCGTCGGCGATCTGATTGTCGTCGGTGACTTCTCCGGCGTCCTGTGGGGCCTCGGTCTCGACGGTCGGCAACGATGGCGGGCTCAGCTCGATGGTGCGATCAGGGGAGGGGCCGCCTCCGACGGACGAATCGTGTACGCGGTCGGCGACCCGGGTACTGCAGCCGCGTTCACGGTCGATGGGTTCGAGCTGTGGCGGATGCGTGTCGGCCATCCCAAGGCGGAGGACGAAGGCGAGTCCTCGCAGACAGATCCGGTCACCGTGTTCGCCGCGCCCACCGTGACCGGTGACAAGCTGATCATTTCGTATGTCTTCGAAGGAGGACCAACCCCGGCCCTTGTCGCCCTCGATCGCTACGTGGGCACCCCTGCCTGGCGGGCAACTGATCCCAGCCGGGTGGCAGAGAACTTCGCGAGCCTGCGTAACTCCCCCGCCCGATACGGCGAATCTCTGATCTTCGCGAGCTCGCTCTCCGAAGGCGTCCAGGCGCTCGATGCCGCCACGGGTCGGGTGATCTGGGGTAGCCGATCGGGCATCAGTTGCGAGCGACAGTGGGCCTCACCCGTCGTCGTGAAGGACCTGGTACTGCTCCCCCGCCCCGATGGCGCCCTCCACGCCTACGACGCCACCGACGGTGAACCCGTGTGGAGATTCGCCCCGGAACCGCCGGGGGGGACTGCGCGGCTCGCCCAGTGCACCATCGAGGGAGGGCAGATCCAGGACGGATTCGAGCTGCAAGCTTCTGTCGCCGTGGCTCCGGACGGAACCATCATCGTTGCCTCGACGTCGCAGCTGATATACGCCATCGGTGAGTCCTGAGGCCGCGCCACCGCCCGCGACGGCGCGCCGCGAGTCATTCAGTCAACCAACTTGCCCGGACCACCGACACGATTCGCCAATCCGCCGCTTTCAGCGTCCGTGCTTCCAGTAGCCGCGAACCGTGACCCGCCTGCGGTCGAAGCCTCTCTCCTCGAGGAAGTGCTTGCGAATGTCAAACATTGCTCCCGCCTCCCCGGCCGCCCAGATCGTTGCGTCGGCGGCAATGTGCAACTCCCGAGTTGCCGCCAGCAGGGCCGCGCCCGGCTGCTGTCGAGGCCGTCGTATCACCCAGTGACACTCCAGCCTCGGATGAGACGGCAGCTCCATCTGCGCCTCCTCATGCTCCACTTCCACGGTCACGAGCAGAGCCGTGGCCGCGGGGATCACATCAATCAGCTGACAGATCGCCGGCAGCGCCGTCGTATCGCCGGCAAGCAAATAGGCCGTGGCATCCCGATCGACGGTGTAGCCGCGCCCCGGCCCGGATACAGCAGCGACGGCGCCGGGCTCGGCCGAGCGCACCCACGACGACGTGGCTCCGGCCTCGTGCAGGACGACTTCGACTTCGAGCCGGCCCACGCCGGCATCGAACCGACCCGGCGTAAAGGTACGGATGACGGGGCGGCTGCCGTCTTCGAGGAGGTACTCGTTGCCGTTCCAGTTGATCTCGGGCAGTTCCTGAGATCCGGGCATCGGGAGCAGCAGGCGAATACTCGCCGCCGGCTCGGGAGGTTCCATATCCTTGAGGGAGTCGCCGATGACCGAGACCCGGGCCATGTACGGCGTGAGGTGGCGGACGGCCTCAACGACAACCTCACGGAAGGGAGGCGGTTCTCGCCGGATTCCGGCACGCCGGCTCGGATCGTCCCTGGGCTTCACCGCCGCCTCCTTTCGTCCGGGACGCAGGATACTGTGAGGGTGCCTGCCCTCGGTGCCGGCCGGGTAATCGGGGGCATCCTGCCGGGCCGAACGGATGGCTGGTCCTCCAACGAAGGTAGGGTCCACTCCGTGGCACATTTGCTACCCTCCCGGGCCCTCCACACTCTCGACGACTACCTCTCCACCGGCGGTGGCGAGGTGCTGGAGAATTGTCGCCGGCTGGGGCCCGACGGAGTGATTGACACCATCCGCGCTTCCGGCTTGCGCGGCCGCGGCGGGGGCGGGTTCCCCACCGGCTTCAAGTGGGCGGGATTGGCCGCGGCCGACGGGGCCGAGAAGTACGCCGTGATGAATGCGGCCGAAGGCGAGCCCGGTACCTTCAAGGATCGGGCCATACTTCGCCGCAACCCGTATCAGGTGATCGAAGGGCTGGCCGCCGCCGCGTACGCCATCGATGCCGACACTGCATTCATCGGCATAAAGGAGAAGGCCACCGGTGCGCTTGCCCGTATCGAGGCGGCCACTGCCGAACTGTCGGCAGCCGGGCTCATCGGCAGCCTGAGCATCACCATTGTTCCCGGCGCGGACGACTACCTGTTCGGCGAGGAGAAGGGTCTCCTCGAGGCCATCGAGGGCAAGGACCCTCTGCCGCGGCTCTACCCGCCGTACGTGCAGGGCCTCTTCGAGCAGCCCGGTGGAGAACCCCGTCCCGCTCTTGTCAACAATGTCGAGACTCTGGCCAACGTCCCGCACATCCTCGCCAACGGGGCGGACTGGTTCCGCAGCCGGGGTACCGCCAAATCGCCGGGCACCGTCGTGTGCACCGTCGGCGGCGACACCACGAAGGAGGGCGTCGCAGAGATCGAGCTCGGAACGCCACTCGGGGACGTGCTCGACATCGTCGGTGGCGGCATGAAGGACGGCGGCCCGCCCCGTGTGATCCTCAACGGCGTGTCCAACTCGCCGCTGACGTCGCGGCATCTCGGTGTTGCCGTCTCCTTCGAAGGCATGAAGGAAGCAGGATCGGGCCTCGGTTCAGCGGGTTTCACCTTCTACGACGACACCGTTTGCCCAACTCAGGTCGCCGCGGCTGCTTCGGCGTTCCTGTTCCGAGGCTCATGCGGGCAATGTCCCTCGTGCAAACTGGGCACCGAGGCGGTCGCCGAGCGCTTTGCCGCTCTGGCGATAGGAGACGGCTCTCCGGAAGCAGCCGAGGAGATCGCCGCCTGGACGCAGCGGATCACCGACTCGAATCGCTGCGGTCTCGGGGCCGGACAGCAGGCGATTGCGGCCGGGTTTCTCCAGCAGTTCCCCGACGACCTGGCGATTCATGCAGGCGGAGCGGCGTGCGGAGGAAGGGCCATCTCGATCACGACCATTGCCGACTGGGACGAGACAGTGTCCCGCTTCGAGTACTCCCCCCGGGTGCTCTCAGACCGGCCCGGCGGCTGATCCACACGTTGCCATCCGGTGCACCACCCGCACAATCAGATTCAAAGGTGGGACTTGGACCCCGGAACCTTCCCTGGACGATCGACGAGGTGATCACGCGCCTCGATGAGATCATCGAGGCAGCCGTGGCCGCGCAGAGCCAACTCGGCTCCAACTGGGCCCGGCAGAACTCACCGCGGTGTCTTCGGACGGTCAGTGCCTTCCGTCTCACCGGGCGCGCAAGGCCGGGAGAACGGCGGTGCCCAGCAGCTCGATCGAGTCCATCCAGCGGTCGAAGCTCAGGCGGAGGTCGAACACGAGGTGGTCGACACCGACGTCGGCGAAGCGGGCCGTCTGCTCGGTGACCTGGTCCGGGTTCCCGACGATCAGCGAGCCCTCGATGTCGGCGGCGGTCTCGAACCTCCCCGATTCGGGCTTCACCCACCACTTACCTCTTTCGTTCGCCCAGGCGAGCAGTCCCTCCACGCTGGTGCCGGCCCAGGCCGATTCCTCAGTAGCCGCGATCGATGTCGGAGGAACGACACCGACCGTCGGCATCGGTCTGCCGTTGTCGGCCGTGAGTTGCGCCATGGCGGCGACCCGCTTCTCGATCGTCTTGAGCGTGATCCTCCCCGGTATCCAGCCGTCGCAGTATTCGGCCGCTCTTCGTGCCGAAGCCGGCGTGGCCCCGCCGTACCAGAACGGGATCGGTCCCGCAGGCTTGGGATAGAGAGAGACACCCTCGAACGTGTAATGGTCGTCCGAGTAGTCCACGTCGTCACCGTTCCAGACCCGCTCGAAGATGCGGGCATTCGATTCGACCAGCTCCGGGCGGAAGATGCCGTCCATTCCCACCGCGGCGAACTCGTGATCGAAGGTTCCGGCCCCCCATCCGGCGATCAACCGGGGCCCAACGACATGACTCATCGACGCCAGCATGAAGGCGGTGATGAGGGGATGGCGGTATGGGATCAGCGTGGCCGTGCCGAGCGTGATTCGCTCCGTCACCGCTCCCACCGCGGTCAGAACGGTCAGCGGCTCGTAGAACTCGCGGTTGGGGGCTTCGAATTCACCGTGCGGCTCGAAGACGAGATGGTCGCGCACCCAGACCGAATCGAACCCGAGCTCCTCGGCTCTGATCGAGCCCTCCAGAATGCGATCCCGAGAGGCGTAATCCCCGAAGTGGGGCAGCAGCAATCCAAACTTCATACGGAACCCGCCCTCACTGCCTGCTTCCCGTGACCCGGGTTGCCGACGACTTCGCCATCAACGTAAACGTCGGTCCCGCGCACCAGAGTGCGCACCACTGCGCCCTGGATTTCTCGGCCGTCGTAGGGCGTCCACCCGATCCTCGACAGGACATCCTCGTTGCGAATAGTCCACACCTTCTTCAAGTCCAGCAGCACAACGTCGGCATCCTTCCCAACTTCGAGCGATCCCTTGCTATCGAGCTCGAAGGCTCTGGCGGGAGCCGTCGCACACAGGTCGACCAATCGAGCGAAGTCGAGCGTTCCGTGGTTGTAGGCGTCGACCATGAGCGGCAGCTGGTATTGAATGCCCGGAGTGCCGGTGTGTGCCGCCCAGGCGTCCTCCCAGCCGACTTCCTTCTCTTCACGGGTGTGCGGGGCGTGATCGGACGAGAGCATGTCGATTGTCCCGTCACGCAACGCCTCCCAGACGGCCTCCCGGTGGTGATCGGGAACCCAATACGACAACGCGTATGAGCCCATTGTCTCGATGTCGCTCCACCTGCCGAGGAAAATCGTCCAGTGATTTGTCTCAGCGCTGACATCCACACCGCGCTCGCGGGCGGCCGCGATCATCTCTATCTGCCGGGTCGTCTGGGCGTGGACGATGTGGAGCTTGCAGCCCGTGGCCTCCGCGAGCCGCAGCAGGGTCGCGGTGGCGATGTCCCAGATGATGCCGTCGTCAACGGCCAGCGTACGGGCGTAGGCCTGCGGCGACCGGTCGTCGGCCTTCCAGTACTCCTGCTCAACGACATCCATGATCGCCTGATCGTGCGGGTGAACCATCAGGCGAAGCCCCGTCGCGGCCACCGCCTGCATCGCCTGGTACAGCGCGCCGTGGTCGTGGACCCCAATCGCTGCCGGATGGGGATAGGTGCGCCCCGTGTCGACCACCATGTAGATCTTGTATGCCCGGATCCCGAGTTCGGCCATCGGAGATATCTCGTCGAGCAGCTTGGCGGCCGGGTTGTGGTTGTAGTCAACCAGCGATTTCTCCCGATACAGCTCGAGAACCTGCGTCAGGTCATCAGTCCGCATCGTGGGTGGATCGACGTTGGGCATCCCGAAGATCGTCGTGTACCCCCCGGCCGCGGCCGCTCGGGTACACGTGGTGATGTCCTCCTTGTGGGTGTAGCCCGGGTCACGGGTATGGACGTGCACATCAACGCCCCCGGGAATCGCAGTCAAGCCTGAACCGTCGATCACCTCGGCACCCTCGACAGGCGTTCCCCGATCGACGAGCGCTGCGACGACACCGTTCTCAATGACAATGTCCACCGGACGCAATGCGCCGTCCACAAAGGCATCCGCACCGGCCACGACTCGCTTCATTCGCTCACCTCGATCACCTCGTCGCTCATCGTATCTCCCCGGAAGCATGCCTCGAACCACCCCACGATCTGCGGAATAACCCGGTCGCCGTACTGGTCGTAGGCCGCGTAATGGGTGGTGTTGCGCTGCATGATCAGCTTCTTGGGTGAACCGGCGGCTTCATATAGTGCCGTCGCGTGATCCGTCGGAGTGACGTTGTCGCCCTCGACCGCGATCACCATCAGCGGTCGCGGCGATATCAACCCGGAGACATCCACCGGCCGATAGCGGAGGATCTCATCCGCCGCCGACAGTGGCACGCTCGTGGGAATGCGGCCGTCGACGTCCCGCTTCACTGTGGTGGCCCGGCGCTCGGCGGTGGGAATCATGATCTCCTCGCGGGGATGAACCCGCTCTCCTTCTCCGGTCGCCACCCGGTGGGCCCGATCCGCGGCCAACCGCTCCTGAAAGGCCGCCCACTCATCTGCCGTCCGCATCCGCCGCAGCCAGTCGGCACCGTCGGCGACCGGAACCTGGCTCACCGCACACTTGACGCGCGAGTCGGCCGCTGCCAGCAGAACCGCGTTGCCGCCCCCGGTGCCGCCCGACCCGAAGACACCGATGGCGTGCGGGTCCACGGCGGCGTCGGACTCCACGTAGCTGACAGCATTGATCAAGTCCTGCAACTGCATCCCCGGCGACAACGCCCCGCGATCACCCGCGGAGTCGCCGAAGCCCCGGTAGTCGAAGATCAATACAGACATTCCGGCGTCGGTCAGTGCCTCGTGGTAGCGGACGTAGAGATTGGCGTCGGCGAGCCCGAGCCACCCGGGTCCCTGGACGATGCCGGGACCCGGACCGGCCTGGACATCGGGGCGGCGGAGAATCCCGGCTACTCGCGTTCCCTCGCTGAAGAACGAAACCCGCTGCTCTCTCAAAGCCTGTCCTCCTTCTCAGCCACCAGAGGCACCAAGCTGCTCTGCCATCCAATCGGCGGTCTGGGGACGATACATGTAGGCCTTGTTGTTGACCACGTGGTTGCCTCCCTCGACGAGCCTCAGCACCGCGGGTCCGGCGACACCGTCTGCGATCTGTTGGGAGGCTTGCGGCGAGACGATGCGATCGAGCTCACCGCCGACGATGTATGCCGGGCAGGTGACATTGCCCACCACCGCCGACAGGTCGAACATGCGGGCAACCGCGAGCGTTTCGTCCTCGTTGGCGGCGTGGGCGCGGACCTGCCAGGCCGATCGAGAAATCGGCGGCACCATTTCCCACTGCTCGCCGGCGTCGTACGGCCCGGACAACGACACCAGGGCCCTGATACGGTCCTCGAACGCGGCCGCGCGGACCACGTAGTAGCCGCCGAGGCTCACTCCCCAGGCCCCGAGGCGCTCGCTGTCGATGTCGGCTCGTGACTCCAGGAAGTCGACGGCCGCGGCCACCGGTTTCTCATAGTGCGGCTCGATCGGCAGGTCGTATTCCGCCTCACCCTGCCCCGGGCCGTCGAAAGCGAATGTCGCCATGCCCCGCTCGAGGAACCAGGTTGCATAGTGGTCGAGCTCCTCCTTGGCGGAGTCGAGCCCGGAGATCATCAACACCACCGGTGGTCTGGCGATGTCAGCCGGTTTACGAAGATTGCCTACCAGCGTGTGCTCCCCGTACGGGAATTCGCAGCGCTCGACCGGAGGTTCGAGCAGATGGTGAGCTTTGCCGTGTGCCCGTAGTACGAGGCCGTGCGTAGCCCGCAGTTCAGCCATGTCGTGGACGTTGAGGAACTTGCCGAAGTGGTAGCAGGCAGCCGCGGCAGTGAAGTGAAACGCCGCACTCCTGCGATGTCCGGCCGCCAGAGCGGCGTCCCCTTCGGCTTCGTGGACACTCCCGCGATCTGTCCAGGCAGAGCACCAGCCCTCCCAGCGCTCGACTGAACGGCTCACCTCCTGGAAGTCGCCTACCGGAACTCCGTTTTCCACATAGCGCGGCGCCCAGTGCGCAATCGCCGCCTCAACTCTCGGGTCACCCATCGCAGCCTCTCTCGAAGGAACAGCAATGCAGCCTCGCGTTCTCGGTCATGCCGTGTCAAGGAGAAGGCTATCCAGGTTCTAGGCTCGGTCGATCCGAGTTGTTGGGAGGCAACGCCGTGAGAGTGGATATGGACCGGCTGCGCGAGAACGTCACTGACACGGCGCAGCTGCTCAGCAGCGACGACTCGGCCGGGCACGTTCGGCCTCGAGTGACGACCCGGCTCATCGAGAACGTTCACGCCCGCTCGGACTTCGTGCAATACGACAGGGAGTTCTCGTTCGAGTGCGACGAATCCGCGGGCCGCGCCGGCGCAGGCGAACACCCCAGCCCCCTGCGGTACTTCCTCTCCGGGCTCGCGTTCTGCCAGCAGGTCTGGTACGCCAAGGGAGCCGCCCTCGTGGGCTGCGAGCTCGAGGACCTGGTTATTCACGTTCTGACCTACATGGACATGCGCGGCGAGCATCACGTGGGAGAAGCTCCGGCTAATCCGCAATGGATAATCATCGAGGCCGAGGTGACCAGCGCGGCCACCGAGGCCACTGTGCTGGCGATGGTCGACGAAGCCAACTCCCGATGCCCCGTGTATGCGCTGATCGCCAAGGCAATTCCGATATACGAACGCATCGTGCTCAACGGAACCGCGATCCGTGACACCGTTCCCGACGGGATAGCGTAACGGCCCGTCCCCTCGTCGGCGTCACTGTTCTCGAACTGTCGAGCTACATCGCCGCCCCGGCCGCGGGTCAGGCCCTCGGAGAGATTGAGTGAAGACGCGTATGGGGCCCGGCGTAGCCGGGCCCCATAGCTATTACTCGACTATCTGATCCGTTAGATCGTGCTGACCCCTGTGTTCTTGTCGACCGGGTTCAGCGGCAATCCCATCGCCTCCTGTGCGGCGTGCAGATGAGTGAGGTCCACGTAGTCCCGCCACGGCAGACCCGCACGGTAGCCACCGAGCGGCTGCTGGAACTCCATCAGCACGTCCATGTCGTCGGGATTCCAGCCGAGGTCGCTCGTCATGATCCCAGCGTCAATGTCCATCGCTGCGAACGTGTTGTCCGGGTAGTCGATTCCGAACTCCTCAACCAGGATCAAGCGTGCTTCATCCCAGTTGGCCGGGTCCTTGACCCACTGCTGCGACTTGATGTAGGCGTAGTTCCAAGCCGTGGCGAAGGCCGGGTACTCGTCGATCGTTGACTGGAGCATGCCCATGCCCGCCTGGGGATCAAGCCGGGGGCTGTTGTAGATGGCGCTGCCGCCCTCTTCTTCAGCGAGCGCAATGTGGCGAGGGAACGCCAGCGTGGCATCGACTTGACCGGTGAGCATGGCCGTCACCCAGTCGTTCGAGCCACCGGTGAGGTTGACGCAGTTGACGTCGGTTTCCCAGTCGTATCCGAGCTCCTCGAGCACGAACTTGGCCAGGACCTCGTTGGTGGTTCCCGCCCGGCCGCACCCGATCGTCAAGCCAGCCAGATTGTCCGGCGAAACACCCTCTGAGCCGATCATGATGATCGGCTGCGCACCCAGGACGCAGCCAACCCAGCGCAGCCCAGGCGGGGAGCCGTCCAGGGTGCCTGCATCCTCCGCAGGGAACAGGATGGTTGCGTCCATGAGAGCGATGTCGATCTCACCGGCGAACATTGGAGGCAGATAGTCGTCCAAGCCCGTGATGTTCTCCACCCGGAGGTCGATTCCTACTTCCTCGAAGTATCCCTTGGACATGCCGACCCAGTACGGAGCCTGGAGGCTCACATTCGGCGTGTTGAAGTCAAAACGCACGACCTCGAGGTCCGATTGCGGCACCGCCATCGCGGGTGCGTCGGTACCCGCAGGTGCGGCGGTAGTTGCCGACGTGGTGGTAGTGGGATCGGCGTCGTCTCCGCAGGCGCCGATCAGCAGACCGCTCGCGGCCAGCCCCGACATCTGCAGGAACCTCCTGCGTGTAAGGCCGAGTTGGCCGAGATCTCTTGTAGTCATGGTCGTCCTTCCTCCCGTTCGGTTTCTAAGTTGTTGTGGCCTGACGCCACGGGGCGATCTTCGCCTCCATGGATCTGGTCCCTTGCACGAGAATCAGAGCAAACACCGCCAAGCTCATGAGCGCGGCGTAGGTGAGCGGTGAATTGAAGGCTGCGGCGGAACGGAACACCAACCATCCAATGCCGCCCAGGGTGGTGGCACCCGACAGGAATTCCGCCAGCACGACCCCGATCAGACCGCGGCTCAGGCTCAATTGGACACCGGATACCACGAACGGCAGCGTGTACGGCAGCACCACCTTGCGGTACACCTGGCTCTTGTTGGCCCCAAACACCTTGGCAGCGTTGATCAAGGATTGGTCCGTTGTCTTCACGCCGGCCCAGGTGTTGATGATCACTGGGAATATGGCGGTCGACAGGATGATCGCATACTTGATCTGGGGCCCGATGCCCAGGAACAGGAGGAGGATGGGGTAGATCGCAATGCGAGGCAACGAGGACAGCGTCCACACGTAGGGGCTCAGGATGGCGTCAAGCCACTTGCTGCCGCCCATAGCCAGTCCGATCGGGATGCCGCATCCGATGGCGATGACCATCGCGAGGCTGTAGATCTTGAGCGTCTCCCAGAAGTTCTTCACGATCACAAAATCCGCGAGCATTCGGTTGTTGAATCCCTCGAGGTTTCCGCCACCGAACCAGCCGATCTTGAGCGTACGCAACACGTCGGTGAACTCGGGGAAGATGAGCGGATTGACGCGGCCCGAAGAGGCGAACCACTGCCAGATAGCGAAGAACACGCTGAGGTTGATCACGGTGATGATGCCGTACCGGTAGCGGGTCCAGATTCGCCCCCAGGTCCACTTCGCTTCGCGAAGGCGCGGTTGGGACTCGATCGAGGTGCCGTCGGTGTTCTTGATTGGTGCTTGCGTCATTGGATTGGCCCGCCTCGGGGCGACCTGCCCCTTCCATTCAGTCTGGTTGTTCCTAGCAGCAAATCAGGCCTCCGGGTCTTCATGGAATGGCAGGTCCTTCGCACCGAAGGCCTCGTCCTTGACCAGGCTCCACAGGTGCTCGCGCAGCTCGCCGTATCTGGGATCCCCGGTGATCTCACCCTCGGCCAGCCGGGGTCTGGGCATATCAATGTCGACGATCTCTCGAATGGTCCCGGGTCGATGGGATATCACCGCCACGCGGTCGCCGAGGGCGATGGCTTCGTCGATGCTGTGGGTGATGAACACCACGGTTTGGCCGGCGTTCATGACGAGCATCTCTAATTGGCCCTGGAGCACCTCCCGAGTCATGGCATCCACGGCGCCGAACGGCTCGTCGGCCAGCAGCACCTTGGGTTGGGTAACCATCCCCCGGGCGATACCGACCCGTTGACGCATCCCGCCGGACAGCTCGTGCGGAAACGAGCCCTCGAATCCGCCCAAACCGACATCGGAGATTGTGGCCCGCGCTCGCTCGTCTGCGTCTTTCTTGGAGATTCCGTGATCTCGGAGTTCGAACGGCAGTAGCACGTTCTGCAAAACGGTGCGCCACGGCATGATCGCGTAGTCCTGGAACACCATGGCACGGTCGGGGCCGGTCCCCACGATGGGCTTGCCATTGAAGGAGGCGGTGCCCTTCCAGGGTTTGATAAGGCCGGCGATCACGTTGATGAAGGTGGTCTTGCCGCAGCCGGAGGGGCCCACAAGGACCATGAACTCGCCCTCGTGAACGGTGAGCGAAATGTCGACGAGCGCCGTCAGCAGTTTGCGCTCCCGCTCCAGCTCGTAGCCGCACGTCATATTCTCGGTGACGATCAGCGGCTTAGGCCCGGTGGGCGACATTTCTTCCTTCCCCACACTCGACTGTGGGCGGCCGACGTTGCTGGTGCTCAACTCCGCCATCAAAAACGACCTGCAATCGATTGCACCGAGTGAGCCTACAACATCGCCGGAATCGATATCAACCACGCGTTGCTTGGCGGCACCGCGGACGACGGCTCCTCGGTGAGATACGCCGCCGTGGTCAGACTGTTGTCCCCGGCCCCGCCGACAAGAAGGTCATAGTCGGTGATGCGGTCTCCTCACGCCTGGCCGGTCCACACGACCAGCATGGAACCTGCAATGACGGCTGCCATGCCCAGCAGGAGAGCCGGCGTCAGCCGCTCCATCTCGGTACCGACGATGAAGGGTGCCGTCAGCACCACGACCGGTGTGGCCAGCTGCATCAGAGTTATCGCCACCGCCACCTCGATCAGATCCCATGCCTGCCATTGCGCGGCGATGGCTCCGGCGGCCAGCAGCGAGCTGAAGACAATCCATCCGTAGGAGGCACGGGGCACGTCGAAGCGGAGCCCGCCGAGCCGGATCGCCAGCGCCACGGCGTAGAGGACGGCGGCGATGGCCAGTGCCAGCGTCACGCCGATCAATGGGACATCGAGGCCGTCGAGTCCCCAGCGAACGAACAGCGGGGCCGTCCCCCAGCAGAACGCCGAACCGAGCCCAAACCACGGAACGGCGGCTAGCCGGGGCCCCGCAGAGTTGCCGCGTTGGGCGATCAACGCCACCCCGGCGACGGCGAGCATCACTCCGACGAACGTCACAACCGGGAGCGGCTCGTCGAGGAAGATCGCCGCCGACACGCTGCCGATGAGCGGCGTGGCGGCGATCGCGATTCCGGTGCGGCTGGCGCCGTCACGCTGCTGGCTCAACGTGAGGAACGTCCAGCCGAAGAAGAACTGCACCACGCCGGCCAAGGCGAAAGCCAGAAACGCCCACGCCGGAGCCTGGCCGATCACAGACAGATCCTGAGTCAATGCCGACCCGGCACCCATCGCAGTCGTCGCGATTATCAGCAGGATGAAGGTGGCTCCGAAGGCATCGATGAACTGGTTGGCTCGACGGTGAAACGCCTGGAAGAGGCCAAAACCGACCCCGGCCATGATCGCCCACAAGATCCCACTCATCCGTCGCGCCCGCCTTCTTTCTGGGGTTTGGCCCTGACGATGCAATCGATTGTAGGAACCGTGCAGCCGATGGCGGCTAGCGGCGCTCAAGGTAATTCCCAGCGGACCCTAGGCTTGCGGCCGCCAGCACCACCGGGAGCCACACTCAGGAGTTGATGATGTCGAACGCCGTGAGGGCTATCGACCCAACCGGACCAACACCCACCGACGGACCCACGCCGCCGCCCGCGGATCCGGGGCGGAGGCCGCGATGGCTAGGTGTCATACTGGGCGGGCTCGCCGCCTTAGCGACTCTGGCCTTGCTCGTGCGGCCGAGTGCTCCTCCGGCATCCACGGCTCTCGAACCTATCGAAACGCCGGAGCCGCCCCCGCTTGTGAGCTCCTCCTTCCGGGCGCCCGCCATCGAGGTGTTCGAGAGCTTCCTCACCTCGATCGACCAGGGTGATGGGGACGAAGCGCTCAGCCTCATGCTCGATGAGCTGCCCGACGTGCTTGGCCTCGGGACGGCCGAGTACCCCCAGCTCCCCTCAGATGCGGGGTGGTGGACGGATGGGCGGCTCAATCGCGACACTGTCGCTCGATTTGCCGGCTATGTACATGCCGTGCCCGGATCGGTGTCCGTCACCGACTGTCAGGATTTCGCCGACGGGCGCTGGGTGATCGTCGTCTCATGTGCGTACACATCAACCGGAGGAGCCCTGGCGGCACTCGGCCTCGATCGCGAAGATGGCCGGCTCTTCGGAATCATGATCGATGACCATGTGGCCGGACTGATCCGCAAAGGCGCCGACCAACGAGAAGGGCGGCTGTGGCATGGCCTGGCGGAATGGGCCGCAAGCAATCGACCCGAGGCGCAGCTGCGGACTCCGATCCTCGGCGGCGTCGGATGGAAGCTCGATCCGGAGTACTCCACCGCGAGCGCCCGCGAGCATCAGGCGCTGGCACTGGAGCTGGCGGCATCGCTACGAGGAGGCGGCCGGCTGCGCTAGTCAGTGCGGCGGCAGAGCCTGCGATCGCCCCCTACAGCTGCACCTTCTGGAGGGCGCCGGCCGGGTAACGATCTCCGGTCACTGCCTCCGGGCCGAAGACCGCACCGAGTGTCTCGATCTCGCCTGCCGTGAGTTCGATTTCGGCGGCCGCTACATTCTCTTCGAGGTGAGCCACCGTGCTTGTCGACGGAATCGGCAGGATGCGCTCGCTGCTCGCAAGCACCCAGGCCAGAGCGACCTGAGCCGGCGCCACGCCGTGGGCCACCGCCACGTCCTGAAGTGCCTGCAGGAGTTCGACGTTCCTCGCGATGTTCTCCCCGGAGAAGCGAGGATGAGCGTGCCGTCGATCCCCCTCGCTGAGGTCACCGACATCCTTGATGGTGCCGGAGAGGAACCCGCGACCCAGCGGCGAATAGGCAACAAAGCCGATGTCGAGCTCGTCGCACAGTGCAAGCAGCTCGTCTTCCGAAAACCGAGTCCACAGGGAGTACTCGACCTGAACGGCGGCAAGCGGATGGGTGGCGTGCGCTCGCCGCACGGTCGCCGGTGCCGCCTCGGTAATCCCGAGGTGACGTACCTTGCCAGCTGATACAAGGCCGGCCATAGCGCCCACCGTTTCCTCGATCGGAACGTCGGGATCGACACGGTGCAGGTAGTACAGGTCGATGCGGTCGCAGGCCAGCCGCTCCAGGCTGGCATCGCAGGCCGCCACGACGTAGTCGGGGCGTCCGTTCACTATGCGCTGACCTTCGGCGGTGAATAGCTGTCCGAACTTGGTGGCCAGATAGACGGAATCCCGCCGCGCCATGATGGCTCTGCCGAAGAGTCGCTCGTTGTGGCCCTTGCCGTAAACGTCGGCGGTGTCGAGGTGGGTGACTCCGATGTCAAAGGCGCTATGCATCAGCGCGAGTGCATCGTCGTCGTTGGTCGGGTGATAGGTGGAACTGAGCGCGAGGCCTCCTAGGCCAACCGCCCCGACCATCTCGCCTGTCGATCCGACACTTCTTTGATTCATGGCCTTCCTCGCTCTGTCGCTGGAGCCCGCCGCGATTCTCCCGAGCTTCCCGGATCAGCCGAATAGTACCCAGGCGCCCACCTCGATGTGTCGTGTGCTCCCATGCGAATATGGGAGTCCGCAACGAGGAGATCAGTCGATGGAGCAGGACGAATTGGCTGCACGGACCGAGATCCGAGACGGGATGCAGATCACGTGGCAGCAACCGATCCCCGTTGACGACGGGACGGTGCTGCGTGCCGACGTATTCCGCCCGGTCGACGAGGGTCGCTATCCGGTGATACTGACCTACGGGATATACGCCAAGGGTGTCTCCTATCAAGAGGGATACCCCCATCAATGGGGCAAGATGGTGGCCGACCACCCCGAGATCCTCGAGGGCTCTACCAACAAGTATCAGAACTGGGAAGTGACCGACCCGGAACGCTGGGTGCCCCACGGCTACGTATGTGTCCGGGTTGATTCGCGCGGCGCCGGCTGGTCGCCCGGAGCGATGGACCCCAACTCTCCCCGCGAGATCGAGGACTTGTACCAGTGCATCGAATGGGCCGGCAATGCGGAGTGGAGCAACGGCAAGGTGGGCATGCTCGGCATCTCGTACTACGCCCGTAACCAGTGGCGGGTGGCCGGGCTGCACCCCCCGCACCTCGCCGCCATCATCCCGTGGGAAGGAGCCAACGACACCTACCGCGACTCTGGCTACCACGGTGGCATCCTCAGCCAGTTTCAGGAGCTGTGGTCGAAAGTTCAGGTCGTCAACGTCCAGTACGGCCGGGGTGACGCGGCTCGGGTCAACCCCAACACCGGCGAATCGGTGGCCGGCCCGATCACCCTGTCCGAAGCCGAACTCGCCGCCAACCGGATCAATGCATACGAGGACCTCAAGAGCCACCCCCTCGATGATGAGTGGCATCGTTCCCGGTCGGCCGATCTTTCGCTCGTCACCGTCCCACTGCTGTCGTGCGCCAACTGGGGCGGACAGGGAATCCATCCCCGCGGCAACTTCAACGGCTTCCTCGAGGCGGCCTCCGACCAGAAGTGGCTCGAAGTCCATGGCGATTCGCACTGGTCACTGTTCTCCAGCGGCTACGGGCTGGCTCTGCAGAAACGCTTCTTCGATCACTTTCTCAAGGGCACCGACAACGGCTGGGAGGAAACGCCGCCCGTGATGCTCAACATCCGCCACCCCGGCGAACGGTTCGAGCTCCGCCACGAAAACGAGTGGCCGCTGGCACGAACCGAGTGGACCAAGCTCCACCTCGATCCCGCCGCCGGAGCTCTCTCTCCCGAGCCGCCGGACGCCGCCGCGACCCTTGACTACGAAGCCCTCGGCGACGGCGTCACGTTCTGGCTGCCGCCATTCGATGAGGAGACCGAAATCACAGGACCGATGGCAGCCAAGCTGTTCATCAGCTCCGATACCGAGGACGCCGACCTGTTCCTCATCGTGCGGGTTTTTGACCCGGACGGCGACGAGGTGACATTCATGGGCTCGACCGATCCCAACACGCCCATTGCCAACGGCTGGCTACGGGCTTCGCATCGGGCCCTCGACCCGCACAAGACACTGCCCTACCGGCCCTACCACCCCCATGATCGGGTCGAGCCGCTAACCCCCGGCGAGGTCTACGAATGTGACGTAGAGATCGTGACCTCGTGCATCGTCATCCCCGCCGGCTGGCGGCTGGCGCTCACCGTACGCGGCAAGGACTACGAGTACACAGGAGAGCTCGGCGAATTCGCCCAGCAGTTCCACTACGCAACCCGTGGCACCGGAGGCATGACCCACAACGACTCGGACGACCGCCCGCCCGACATCTTTGGCGGGCAGGTCACAATCCACACCGGCCCGGGCCACGAGTCCTACCTGCTGGTGCCCATAATCCCGGCGGCCGGCTGAAGAAAGGCAAGCATGCAAGACCACAAACACATCTCCTTGTTCGGACCCGTGACGTGCACCTGCACCGACCAGGAGGCCGCCAACCTCGACCTGGTGACCCGCTATCGGGCGGCCCAGGTGTCGGACCGGGGGCCGTTCCTCGCCGATGACTTCGTGCGCCACCGCGCCGGGTTCCCCCACATCGGCGAGCTCTTTGGGATGGAGGGTGCTGCCGGGATGAACGACGAGTCGATCGTCGGCCGCCAGAACATCCTCATCGAGCTGACCGCCAAGGACGACAAGGTGTGGGGCATCTTCCGCATCGTCGGGACCCACACCGGCACCATCTACGGCATCCCGCCCACCGGTAAACCGATCGACACGATCGAAGCGGCACTGTGGCGCATCGAAGGAGATGTGATCAAGGAAGCCTGGTACTTCGGCGACGAACTCGGCCTGCTCCGCCAACTCGACGTGGCCCCTCCCATCGGCGGCTGAGCCGGACTGGTCCCACGCCGAGCCTGGGCGCCCCGCAATGGCGGCTCCTGCGACACTTCCTCCGGGGGGAGCCATGCGCGCACGCGATGTGTCCACCCGGAGCGGAGGGGGGAAGGTCCCTCCAGGCGCCCGCCAGGGCGCCGCAGAGGTAGGGGGGCGCGCCCAATCATCACCGACGCGCACAGGGGTATTGATCGGCCTCCCTGTATGACCGACGTTGTGCCCATGACTCGACCAAGACACACCGACCTCGCAGCCGCCCGAGCTCGCAAGCTACGCAACGACCAGACGATCTCCGAGACCAACCTCTGGAAGAGCATCCGCAAGCGGCAGCTCGGCGTGAGGTTCCGCCGCCAGGTGCCCATCGGCCCATGGATCGTCGACTTCGCCTGCCTCGACCCGAAAATCGTCATCGAGGTTGACGACTCATCTCACTACTGGAACGAAGAGCAGGAGCGCACGGCGTACATCGAGTCGCAAGGCTTCACCATCCTGCGGCTAGACAACAAAGAGATCACCCTGGCCCACGAGGACTCGATCGCCTGGCTGCGCAGCTGCATCGACTGGATCAGGCGCCACGGTCCACCGCCGCGATAGGGCGCCCGTGCGATGTGTCCCCCCGGAGGGGGAAGGTCCCTGCGAGGCGTCCGCCAGGACGCCGATGGAGGTAGGGGGGCGCGTCGCGTGACGTGGGTCCCGGTACAAGTCTTCTATCACCGCGCGGGAAAGACAACCTCGGGCAGGGAGCCACCTCGAGCTCGCGCACCCCTTCCCACCCTGCGGGCGGTGCCCTTCCCCCCTCCGGGGGGAGCCATGGAACCGCCCCCCATCGCCAACACCCCCCATCGCCAGCGCCCAACCACACCCAGGTCACATCAGGCGCTGCCGTTCCACCAACTCGTCGTACGAATGCAGCCCGAAGTTGGCGCCCATCGAATCGTGCCAGTTCGTGTCCATGGCCGAGATGATGTCGGGCGTCAGCTCATAGCGGGCAGGGTCGAAGCTCCCGTCCGTCACCTTCTGTCCGCTGGCATAGGCCGCCGGCGCTCCCACGGCCGCGGCCCGCTCCCGATGGAGCAGGTCGTCGAAACGGTCGGAGTGCTCGAGCATGAACTCACGCGACGACTGCCTGGTGACCAGGTCGATCAGGTCCGGACCGGCGTCGATACCAATGAAGTCCGCGACCTCGACGACCGCCGGCCGTAGGTCCTCCTGCATGAGCTCAAACGACAGCAGCAAGACATCGGGGTTGTCCCGCTGGCTCCACCAGGACTCCAAGTGAGTCCAATAGTCCTTGCCGCGCTCGCGCTTCAGATAGCCGTCGAGGTATTCGGCCATGGTTACGGTTCCGGGCTCGAACATCGAGCCCTCGTGGAAGCGGTAGTACGAGACCATGACGGCGCGCGGCTCACGGAATGAGACGATGTAGCGAGCGCCCTTGGGCACATCGATGTACGAGTAGTGACTCTTGAAGGCCCGAGGCGACCAACCCTGGTCGGCGTCCAGGTTGATACCGAGCGCATCGGCAACCTCAATCCACGGGCTGATCCGGGAGATGTCATCAAAATCCATGTCGCCGCCGGATCGCAGGCCGTGCACGATCTGCTGGAGCCAGGTGGTACCGGACTTGCTCCAGGGGGTGATGATCACGTCATCGGGCCGCGGCCGAAAGTCCTTGCCAAGGGCAAACGTGCTCGGAGGGAAGATCAAGCGCCGGGCGACCATCATCTCGTCGTAGGACTGCGGAAGTCGGGGGTCTGCCATGGCTTGGAAGCCTACCGCGGGCTCACCGGCCGACCCCGCCGGCGACGCGAGCGCGCCCGGTTGCCCAGCGGTAGCATCGGCTTCAAGGAGGCGAAATGGCACTCAGCAAGGCAAAGCAGCTCGCTTTTGAGAAGGTTCGCGGGCTGTGGGTTGCGATACCGACCCCATTCACCGCCGAGGGTGAGCTCGACGAGCCGGCGCTACGCGCCTCTGTGGAGCACTACATCGACGGCCTGAAGGTCGACGGCATCTACTGCGGTGGGGTGATGGGCGAGTTCTGGTCGATGTCCGTGCCCGAGCGGCGCCGCGTCCATGAGTTGGTCACCGACACTACGGCCGGTCGCGTCCCCCTGATCGCACAGACGAGCCACCACGTCTTCGAGGAGTGCATCGAACTGACCGACCATGCCACAGAACTCGGCATCGAGCTCGCCATAGTCATGAACCCGTATTTCCCACCGCGGCCCTCCGACGACCTCGTCCGGGCGTGGTATCACGGGCTGGCCGCTCGCACCAACCAGCCGACGTTCCTCTTCAATACGGCCTACTCCGGCTACGCACTGTCGCCGGAGTTGATTTCCGAGCTGGCGGATATCGACATCATCTGCGGCATCAAGAACCCGAAGCCGCACGACCATCTGATGAAGGTGCACGATCTGTGCTCCGACCGGATCGTTGTCTGTGACGCCGCCGAAGACGACTGGCTCGACCTCCACCTCAACCATGGATTCCAGGCCCTGATGTCGACCCCGGCGCTGGCACTGTTTCAAACGGCCTCCGACCAACCCATCGCCCGCTACACGGCCCTCGCCGACGAAGGCCGCCTCGACGAAGCCTGGGAGGTGCACGCGACGCTGCAGCCGCACCGGCGGGCATTCCAGCGCTGGATGCGGGACCCGTGGCTCACCAACCAGGCAGGAGCCGTTCCCATCGCCGAGCTCAAGGCCTGGCTCGGGTTGATGGGCCTTACCCAAGGCCCGGTGCGCCTGCCCCTGGTCCCGATGGACGAGCGGCGGATGGCTGAACTCACGGCCGACCTTGATGAACTCGGTCTGCTGGCTTCCAGCGCATCTGTCTGATGGCGCCCCCGGCACGATCAGAGGCCAAGGAATGGGCTCGTGAGGCATATCGCGAGTACTACGGCGACCGCAATCCGGGGTGAGCGTGTGGCGCGACTGATCGATACCGCAACGGTCGAGCGCTATCTGACCGTCGATCTGGCGCTCGATGCGATGCGGACCTGCTTCGCCCTGGAAGCGTCCGGTGCCAGCGGCCCGGTCGGGCGCATGGATCTCCCCCACGAGACGGGGTGGATGCGGGTGTTGCCGGCGGTGTCGGCGGGACTCGGCGTATTCGGCCACAAGTTGATCAGCTTCAACCGCGACGTGGGCGTGCGCTACATCATCACGCTATACGACATCGAGTCCGGCGATCTGCTGGCGCTCCTCGACGGCGAGGCAATCACGGGGGCGCGCACCGGTGCCACCTCGGCCCTTGCCGCCGACCTCCTCGCTCCGCCGACCATCGCAACGGGCACGATCATCGGAACCGGATCGGTGGCGAGGTCCCAGCTCACCGCTCTGCAGACCGTGAGGCCGGTCGAGGAGCTTCGAGTCTTCTCGAGGCGTCCCGAGCACCGCTCCGGCTTCATCGGCGAGATGCAGCCGCTGCTCGACATCCCGCTCGTCGACTGCGCCACTCTCGATGCGGCTCTCGACGGAGTCGGGATCGCCACCCTCGCCACCAAGTCGGATGAGCCGGTGTTCTTCACACGCCATCTCACGAACTCCATTCACGTCAACTCGGTTGGCTCGGCCCGGCCCAATCTGTCCGAAGTCGATCCGGGCGCCTTCGCCGGCTTCGATCGGATGGTGTGTGATTCAGTCGATCTCGTGTTCAGCGAGTCGGGTGACGCCATCGCCGCCGAAGCTCAGGGCCTGTATGACCGGGCCGACGCTCTCGATCTGGCCGCGGTGCTCGAGCCGGCTCCGACACGAGCTCGTGATGACATGACGTTGTTCAAGTCCACCGGAACGGGACTCCAGGATCTGGCGCTGGCGGTGGCAGTCCTCGAAGCCGCCGCCGACGACGGAGCCGGCACGGTCGTGGACGGTCTGTTGGCCTTGAAACGTTTCGGCCCCGGAGGGCGGACATGACCCGACCCCGGATGAGGCGCTGGCAGGTTGTCGTCGCCCTCGTGGCTGCGACCTGGTTTCTGCTTGGACGCGGCGCGGCGGCGCCAGACGCGGCGCCGGCATCCTGTGCCGAGCTGGCAGACGTAATGCTCCATCTGGCTCAGGACGACCTCTCGAGAATCGAGCTGTGGCCGCCGGAGGACCAGGCCGCGCTCGTTGCCGACGAAGACGCGTTCAACCGCTGGGCCGGCCTGGTGCATAACCAGTACGTCGCCACCCGGATGGGCGACGAAACCTGTGGAGCGGTCGCGCTGGGCGCCGCCTGGTGCGATCGGATTCGCGGCCTCGTTGCCGGCTCAGACTTCGGTAGAGCGGTGCGAGCGCGAATGATCGTGGCTCAGTGCGGAACGCCCTAGGAACCTGCCAGCCATCGGTAGCCGCGCGGCCGGGGTGTCTGAACGCGGCCTCAGTCGGTCGCGAGCGGGGGCAGGCGTTGCTCCTCGATGCCCGGCATGATCCAGTCCGCCGGCGGTGTTCGCTCGATGGCGAATCCGGGATCGTCCTGTTCCACGTTCAGAATCGTGAGCTCATAGGGCCGCAGGTACTCGATCTCTCCCGAGGAGGTGAGCCGGAAGGGGCGATCGTGTCCCGGGTAGATGACGTCACCGAGTTCCACCAGCCGCCGGATGCTGGCGCTGGCCTGCTCATCGTTCCAGAACACAATCGGGTTCCTCCCGGTGAGTGCCGCCGTTGCGTAGTGCAGCACGTCACCGGTGATGATCGAGACGCCAACATCGGTGTCGATGGCCAGCGCGATGCTGCCGACTGAATGGCCCGGAGTGTGCAGGACTCGGATGCCCGGCTCGATCTCGTATCCCTCATCAACCTCAACGATGCGGGGATCCTCATTCGAGAGCATGGCGCCGGTCCACGCCGGTGTGGCCCAATCGTTGCGGTGGGGAGCGTTGGCGTAGCGCCGCTCGTCCGGGTGCATCATGATGTTGGATTGGTCGAACAGGTCGAGGTTCTGGGCGTGATCCCAATGCGCATGGCTCAGGACCACAGTGTCAATGTCGCCCGGGGTCAGCCCGCGCTGCTCGAGAGCATCGAGAAGCACCACCCGGCGCCCAACGTGGCCGACATCGAACAGAGTGCGCTGCCGACCTTCGAAGAGCAGCACGCTGCAGTAGCCGACTACACCCTGGCGGCTCTTGAACCTCTGACCCTCGAGGAGAACGTCTATCTGGACCATCAGCGCCGGCTACTTCAGATGCTCGTCGAAGAAGCTGATCACCGCGGCAATCGCCTCGTGCTGGACCTCGTTGACTTCGTATTCACCGTCTGCGCCCCGGATCGGGAACACGTAGCCGTGGAGAGGGTGGTCGTAGGACACCCAACTCACCGGCTTACCCATTTCGGCGAGCAACTGATACGAGGTGATGAAGATGCCCTGGAGATGGTCGTCCTCACGGCCCATAACGAGGATCGGCGTTGTGATCCCTTCGGCCCTGGCCCGGGCCACCGGCTCGTCGATGCGGGCGCGAACCTTGTCGACCTCGCTCATCACCATGCCCTCGATGTTGCGCAGCTGCGTCTCCTCGTTGACGAACGCGGTATCGTCCGGAGTGAGCGCCAGGTACTCGTGTGATGCCGGCTCACTGGCAACCGCGGCCGCCACCCCGTGGTACTCGGACGTGATCTTCAGCACCATCTCCCCGCCATGACTCATGCCGATCAGCCCGACCCGATCGGCGTCAACCCAGGGCTGCTCCTTCAGGTAGTCGATGATGGCGATCTCGTCCTCATACTCGAGTGGTGACCTGTTGAACATGTCGCGGCCCTGGCGAATGTCACGTACCAGCGGTCCGCCCTCGTGATAGCCGAGTTCGACCTCGCTGCGGTACCGCAGCCACGCGCAGGCGTAGCCGGCTTCGACAAGACGCTCCATGATGTAGCCCTTGTTGTTCACCGCGTCGCGGATCCAGGCCATGCCCTCGCCGCCGTTGCCCGAGGCGAGCAGGACGATCGGAAACGGGCCGTCCCCTTCCGGGCGGCGCACACCGATCGGGGCGTAGAGGCCGTCCCAGACTTCGACGTACATGAGGTGTACGGGCAGGTCGGACCCGGGGACCGGCTCGGTGATCTCGACGTGTTCTGGATCGATCGTGGTTGCCATCGGGGATCTCCTCACTCGGGGACGAGCGCGCCTTGGTGATCGGGTTCAGTTGCTGCAATCGATTGTAGGAGTGACACCTCAGCCCTTGTCCGGAATGATCGGAACCAGCACGTGGCCATCCCGATCCGGCCCTAAATGCAGGGTCGTAGTCCCGCCGAACACCTCGGCCGGGCGATCCTGCGGGTCGTTGTGCAAGAAGGGGCCGCAGCCGCTGAACCTGTTCTTGAAGCTGGCGATCTCGGCGGATTCGGCCAGCTCACCCTCGTACTCGTAGTCGATGCCTCGCACGGCCAGCGCCACCACGTATCCGGCGGGGATGACGATGGACGTTGGCCACATCTCGATGTCGATTTCGACCGGCTCTCCAGGAACGAGCAACTCTCGCGTCCGGTGGGTGTGCACCGGGCGCCATGTCTCCGAGGCGTCCTCGTCGAGGGCTCGATGGGAGGCGCGCAGCCATCCCTGGGCGATGGGCGTGTGCGGGTCGAGGGCCCCCTGGAAAGTCACCTCGTTGCCGTCTGGGTCGAACACCCGCAGCACCACGAAGATGTCGGCGTCCTCGGTGCTGGAGGAGACCGTCATCCTGACTGCCAGCGGACCGGTCACCTCGGTCGGCTCGTCCAGCGGAGCCGAGCGGAAGACGAGGCCTTCGCCGAGCGCGGCGAACTCGAGCGCTCCGGCCGCAACGGGAGGTTCGGTTGCCAGGGTGAGGTCGGGGTGAAGGTGGAACTCGGTCCAGTCGGTGCGGGGAATCGGCCAGGACTCCTCGAGACGCTCAACGAACCTCTCGCCGGGATGGCGCACCTGGAGGCGCACCGGCGGGTCGTCGCCCCAACCGTTGTCCTCGCCCTTGAGTACGTAGTCGAAGAACCGGAGCTGGAGGTTGCGGCCGTAATCCGTGTAGAAGTGGGTCCAGTGCTCGATGCCGTGGACCTCCAACCACTTCTGGTCGGAGGCCGACTGGAGGAAACCTTCGGTGTTGCCCCGCAGATGCAGGCCCTGGCCTCCCCAGTTCCCGGCGCTGAACAACGGCACATCGATGTTCTCGAACCGCGGCGACCTGTCGCGGTGGTACGGGTCGTCGAGCGGGTGGGCGAGGATGGCGGCCCCGAAGTCGGCCCGGTTGGCTGCCAGTTGTTCCTCAGTGAGGGTCTCATCTCCGCAGGCAAGCTGACCGGTTACCGGATGGCGGGGACCGTTCTCGCCGAGACCGTACTGGACCGTCTTGACCTGCATGTCATACCAGTTCGCCCAGAACGTACAGAGCATCCCGCCGTGATGGGTCATGTCGCGATACCAGTCCGCGGCCCCCTCCCAGACGCACATCGCGGCGAGATGGGGTGGATTGAGCGATGCCACATGCCACTGATTGATCCCGTAGTAGCTGATCCCGTTGAGGCCGACCTTGCCATTCGACCACGGCTGGACACCGGCCCATTCGATGCTGTCGTACATGTCCTTGGTCTCACGCGGGGAGAAGTGATCGACGAATCCCGGCGAACGCCCGGTACCGCGCGAGTCGACGCGAACGCAGACGTAGCCGTGAGGCACCCACTTCTCCGGGTCAACGACCTCCCAGTTCTGATACTGGTTGGTCGACCCCTCCGCGATTTCCGGGAAGTCGGTCACCATTCGATTCCATTGGTCGGGATAGCCCTCTTGGAAGGCCAGCCCCTTGGCGTATGGGCCGTATGTGAGGATCACGGGATAGCGGTCCTCTTCGATCGGGCGAAACACATCCCCCTTGAGGACCAAGCCGTCGTCCATCACCACATCGACATCCCAGTCGATCTGCATTCCGTCGCGGATCTCGCTCTTCCAGGTCATCAGGGCCTCCTTGTGCCGCTCACCACGGCACTCCGTGGACCACCGCAGTGGTCCCATCTACAGCCAACGCCCAATCGTCCGTCACCTCACCCAACTCGGCTCCGACGAGATCCTCGATCCTGGTAGCACACACTGCCGGAATCCCCAGCGATCGCGCTGACTCGAAGAGGTGGGCGGCCGGACCGCCCCCCGTGGTTATCAGTGCCGCGGCATCGAAGAGCAACGGGGCGAGGCCCGGTACGGGATGTACGCCGACCACGACGTCGCGCGGCCGGAAGTGTGCTGCCTTCCCGGGCTCGGTCACTATGCACATGCGGCCGAACGCCACGCCGGCGGCGGCCGCGGTACCTTGAACGGATGATCCGTGGGCGGTCACGACCGTTGCGTTGAACGGCTCCCACCGGTCGAAGCCAATTCTGGCGACGGCGTCGGACCCGGCGTGAGCTGCCAGGCGCGCCCTCGCCGCCTGCTCATCGATGTGCCAGGCCGACGCTTCGTGGGCGACTGCACCCGATTCCACCAGGCCGCGTCGCGCGGCGGCCAGCAGGCTGAGCGCGTCACCGGCTCGAACGCGATCCGGAGGTCGCAGGCCGGCGATTCGGGACATAGCCGCGGCGGCATCGGGACTTCGCAGAAGCCGCAAAGTGTGGCGGCTCTTCTCTGCAGCTACCGGCTTGGGAACGCCCCAAACCTCTGCAGTGAGCGCCGCCGCCTGCGCCACGGCGGCGTGCAGCGCCTCGTGGGGATCGAGGTCGGCTGCCACCACGTCGATGTCGGCCAGGCCAACATCGGCGATCGCCCACGGAAGCACCAGCGCCTCCCCGAGGGGGCCGGGGTAACGCCGGACGAGACGGCCGATGGCGGCCGCGGCTTCGGTCCGGAGCTCGGGGGTGACGGCAATACCCTCTGCCGCCGGCTCGACTGCGAAGCGTTGGAGCTGGAGCAGCCACAGGGTGTCGTCCTGGAAAGCCCATTCACAGGAGTTGGCTCCGATCGCATCCTGGGCGTGACGCAGGGCAATCGCCACTTGCCGGAGACGCTCCTCGCCGAGCATATCGACAGCCGCCTTGCCCTGAACCGTGCCTTCAAGAGTGACCTTGGCGTGCACGCCCGGATCCCATCCCTGCACTAGCGGAACGGGAGAACCCTTCACGCCGGCGACAAGCACGTCCTCGCCGACGAGCCGGGCCGTCCCGCCGGAATCAGGATCGAGAGCCGGCTGGACCAGGGCTGCGATGGCCGCCGCGGCCGGCGATACTTCCGCCGCCGCGAAGCGTTCCACGCTCGCTTGGGTGAACACCGACGCGTAACAACCAACTACTGCCTTGGGCAGCTCTTCGTGGTGCACATCCAGGTAGGACGTGAAAGCCCCCGACCACAGCCCCGAACCCTCCAGGGCGCTCGACGACCGCACCACCATCGGAGCCGAGAAGGCCTCGGCCCGGCTCAGCACCTCGTCACAGAGCGAGCCGGGGAGGGGCGTTCCGGTAATCGCCATTCGAGCCCGTCCCGAGCCGTGCAGTGACAGCTGCTCGGCGCCGAGCTCCAGGTAGGGCACGGCATGATCAGAGGTGATCACCAATCCGGGCAGCACGGGCAGCCCCGCTTGGCGAGCTCTCGCCAGCCAGGCGGCTTTGGCGCCGGCCGCTCTGGGGTCGAGTGCCCCTTCGTCGTCGAGGGAGAACAGCATTACAACCCGCCCGGCCGGACCTCCATCAGTCCCGCCGCGACGTGTCGCTCATCCGGCCGCGGGCGGCTCGGTACGAGATGCATCAGTCGATGACGATTATCTCGTGCTGCTTATAGGTCGTGACCATCTCGTAGCCGGAGTCCGTGACGTAGAGCATCTCCTCGAGACGAACGCCGTGGTCGTGGAGTTTGCCGTGCTGGGTTTCCAGCGCAAACGTCATGCCCTTCTCAATCTCGACGGGGTGGTCGAGCGACCAGATCCTCGAGATCACCGGCGGATCGTATTGCGCCAGCCCGAGCCCGTGGCCCCAGTTGTTGGCCGCGGCCTGGTCTTCCTCCTCGTAACCCCAAGCCTCTTGAGCACTCGGCCACTTGGCAGCGACGTCGGCGGTGGTCACACCCGGCTTCACCATCTCGATCGAGTCCCACAACCACTTGTGGGCGGCATCGTACGTTTCCTGGTGCTCGGCCGTCGGCTTGCCGCCCACACAGTATGTGCGGTAGCAGCACGACTTGAACCCGTTCCACGTGAGTGCGGCGAGGTCGATGATCACGAGTTCGCCCGGACGGATCATCCGGTCGGAGAAGTTGCGCCAGTTCGGCCAGGCATTGGGTCCGGAGGAGACGATGACGTCCTCAACGTCCTCCATGCCGGGAATCGAATACAGCTTCTCGAACCCGAACGCGGCGACCTCGTTCTCCGTCATGCCGGGCTTCATGAAGTTGGTGAGCTCGTAGTGGACGTAGTCGCAGATCGAACCCACGATCTGGAACGCGTTGATCTCATCCGGGCTCTTGATCGCCCGAGCGTTCATCATCGGCGTCATGCCGTCGGTCCATGCGATGCCGCGCTTCTCGAACTCCTTCAGGAGGTTGATATCGATGAAGTCGACACCAATGGGCTGGTCGCTCACGCCGGCTTCCTCGAGATCGTTGACGAGAGAGTTAACGAACTTGTTGACCTGCTGGTCGGCGGCGGGCCCTACCGCGCCCTTGATCCACACGTAGGAGTGGCGGATGTTCTCCTTGGGGATCCACGGGTTGTGCACCTCGAGGTGGAACCCGATGTCGCCCTGCTCGTACACGATCGGCGGCTTCCCGGCCGGTAGCACGACGTACTTCAGGCCCGGCTTGAGGCGGTTCCAGCCCGGCGTCAGCGTCGACGAGACATATCGCATGTTCTCGTCATAGAACAACAGGAGGGCGCCCACTCCTGCCTTCTCCATCTCGGCATGCGCGCGCTTGAGGCGCCAATCACGGACATTCCCCCAGTTGATTCCCTCTTTCCAATCGGTGCTGAGGCCGAAGAATGCTTCACGCATATGGGTGGTTCCTTTCCACGATTGGTCGGTCTTGGGCAACTCTTGCGCAATCGATTGCATCCTATACGATGCATTTCGGCCGTCCCACTCGGAGTCACCCGGCAGTGTCAGACCTCCGACACCCTCGGGGTGGGTCCCGGGTCTAGGATTGCTGTCGAGACACTGGAGAGGAGCCCCGGATGGCTGTCGGAATCGGGATCGTTGGCCTCGGGTGGTGGGGACGAGCGCTCGCCGAAGGCACAAACGCCGCCGCCGGCGTGGAAGTGACGGCCGGATTCGCCCGCTCTGCTGAGGCCCGAGAGGCCTTTGCTCGCGATTTCGACTGTAAAGCGCCGGGCTCGCTCGAGGAGCTACTCGCCGATCCCGGTGTCAAGGGGATCCTGGTGGCCACGCCGCACTCCACCCACCTCGAGATTCTCGAAGCGGCTGCCGCCGCCGGCAAGGCAGTTCTCATGGAGAAGCCGCTGGCGCTGACGACGCAGGCCGCCAAGGCGATGGTCACCGTCGCAACGGAGGCGGGAATCCCTCTCCAGGTGGGTCATCAGCGCCGCCGCACGGCGGCGAACCGCGCCATCAAGAAGCTGATCGACGCCGGGGACATCGGGCCCATCCAGATGGCTGAGGCCAACCAGTCGATTGGGGGCGGTCTCACCCACCCCGACGACGCCTGGCGCCGCGACCGGAGCGAAAGCCCGCTCGGCGGAATGACCTCGCTGGGGGTGCACAAAGTGGACACGATGCACTACCTCATCGGCCCGATGAAGCGAGTGGCGGTCTTCACGAAGAACGAGATGGAGCGCCCCGAAATCGACGAGGCGACCGTCATCGCCATCGAGTTCGAATCCGGCGCCGTCGGCACTCTGGTCACGTCGTTTGTCGTACCGATGATCTCGAGAATCAGCGTCTACGGTATGCAGGCGACCGCTTTCAACGACTTCGACGGCACCACCCTCGAGGTCCAGAAGATGAACGAAGGCCGCGTGCCGGTCTCGCTCGAGCCGGTGGACCCCGTAGTCGACCAGCTCGTTGAGTTTGGGAAGGTGGTACGCGAAGAAATGGCTCCCGAAACGGGCGCCGCAGAGGGCCTGGCCGTGGTGAGCGTCCTCGAGGCGATGGTGGAGTCCAGCGAGACCGGGCAGGCAGTCGACGTTCGTTACTAGCGGTGCCACATGCTTTTCTGTTCTGGCGTACCTGAGAGCCATATCTGGCGCAGATGTACGCAAGAACGAAATTGGCACTCGTGATTCCCGTGCTGCTGCGCTCTCTGCAGGACAACGAGCCGGACGAGATACAACCCGACGGTGTGCACGCCGCCGTCGTGGTAGGCATCCGTCGATAACCTCCTCGACATGACGAGGGGACGAACCTCCTCGGTCTCGTGAAGCACCTGGCCTCAGTCGAACTCGGCTACTTCGGCGATTGTGGGGCGGCGCCGGCGGCTACCGATCTCGCAGGTACTCGGCGATCGCGCTGAGGTCGCGGCCCGAGAAGCCGGCTACGAGGGCTTGCTGGACGAGATCTCGCGTCGCCTCGGTTTGGGGTATTGGGGCGCCAGCCCGAGCCGCCAGCCGCGCGATAAGGTCGAGGTCTTTGGCGACGATGTCGAGACTGGAAGCAAGTGGAGTCGTCTCCGGATCGACAAACGCGTCGCGTTTGTAGCCGACATAGGGAGCCCCGCCGACGCCGCCGACGAAGACGTCGTAGGCGGCGGCCCGATCTACACCGGCGCGCTCAGCTATGACGAGCGCCTCGGCGAGAGCGCCGTTGATGCCGTACACCAAGGCATTCACTGCCAGCTTCATCGTGGCGCCGGTCCCCCGCCCACCCAAGTGGATAACCTCAGAGGCGAGGGCATCGAGAACGGGGGCCGCCCTGTTTCGTGCCGCACCGTCGCCGCCGACCATGATCATCAAGCCGCCGGCTGCGACGGTCTGCACGCTCCCGGAGACCGGAGCATCGAGGAGGATGCCGCCGGCGCCGTCCACCAGCCTCCCAACCTCATGGATGACGAGCGGGTCGACGGTGCTCATCTCTAGAACGACGGTGCCCGGCGAAATCCCCTGGGCAATGCCGTGGGGCCCTCCGTGGACGGCGCGTACCGCGGCATCGTCACCGAGACTGCAGACGACGACTTCGGCGTCACCGACAGCTTCGCTCGGGCTGGTGGCGACGCGCGCCCCGAGACCCGCGGCAAGGCTGGCGGCCTTGGAGGCAGTGCGATTCCACAGCACGAGGTCGAAACCCCTACTGCGCAACCTTGCCGCCATGGCGCCTCCCATACGGCCGATCCCGATCACGGCAACCGTATCGATCAGTTCCTCCAACTCCCTCCGACGGTGAACACCGCCAGCGCACCAAAGCATTTCCTCAACACTCTACGGATGACGACAGGGAAGGACCGCCCGCGGCGTATCATGCGCCCGGTCGAGTTGACAGGAGACGGCATGATCAGAGCTGGCATCGTCGGCCTCGGGTGGTGGGGGAAGACGCTTGTGGAGTCTGTCTCTGGCAGCACTGACCTCATCCGCTTCGTTGCCGGGGCGACCCGGACTCCTACCCCGGAGGTCGCCGAGTTCGCTGGGCTGCATGGCTTCACCATGAAGGAGGATTACGCCGATCTCCTTGCCGACGCCGAGGTCGATGCCGTGGTCCTCGCTACTCCGCACTCGATGCACAGCGAGCAAGTCGTCGCCGCAGCCGAGGCGGGTAAGCACGTGTTCTGCGAGAAGCCATTCGCGCTCACCAAGGCGGACGCGCAGCGGGCCGTCGATGCGACCCAACGCGCCGGCGTAGCCCTCGGGCTCGGTTTCAACCGTCGGCTGCACCCGGAGATGACCAAGCTGCGGGAGCGGATCCGCAGCGGCGCCCTGGGCACCATCATGCACGTTGAGGCGACGATGACGTTCCCCAACGCGCTGCTCCTCACTCCTGACAGATGGCGGGCCGACCGATCGGAGACTCCGTGCGGCGGTCTCACGCCCATGGGGGTTCACGCCGTCGACGGGATGATCGACCTGTGTGGCGAGGTCGAAGAGGTCTACTGCCAGAGTTTCCGCCGCGCCGTCGAGATCGACGCCGATGACACGACATCGGTGCTGTTCCGCATGAAGGACGGCATGTCGGGCTATCTGGGCACCATGACTGCTACAGGTGGCGGTTTCAGCTTTCAGGTCTTCGGGTCGAGCGGGTACGTGCGGCTCGAGGGGATGACCCACATCGCTGGTACCCCCTCCGAGGAGCGGAGGAGCCGCCTTTTCGGCACCTGTATCTTCAAGCCCGCCCAGGGACCGGCCGAGACGTGGCAAGCCGAGTCGTATGACGTGAGCCGGGCGATCCTCGAGGCCTTCGCCCGGGCCGCCGCCGGTGGCGCGGAGTTCCCGATCACGCTCGACGAGATGGTCCACGGTGCAGCCGTGACCGAAGCCATCGTCCGGTCGGCCGACACCCATATCCCCCAGGAGGTGTCGTGACGGATTGCGGAGAGAGCCGCAGATGGACCTAGGCAATGGCCTCGGCCACCTGACATACTCGACCCTCGTGCACCCGGGCGACACCTGGGAGGACATCTGGACAAGCCTCACCACCTATGTCCCGGCGGTGAAGGAAAGGGTGGCTCCCGACCGCCGCTTCGGTGTGTCCCTGCGGCTGTCGGCTGCCTCGGTGAGCCGCCTCGTCGCAGACAGCGCCGAACGGCACCGGCTCAAAGCGTTCCTCGACGACAACGATCTGTACCTGTACACGGCGAACGCCTTCCCGTACGGTCCGTTCAAGAACACGGTTGTCATGGAGGACGTGTACGAGCCGGATTGGCGCACCGACGCGCGAGCCGAGTACACGATGGCTGTGGCCGACATCCTCGCCGAGGTGGGCGGCGAAGGGGTCAACCCGTCGATCCAGAGCGCTCCGCTCGGGTTCAAACCTCGGGTCACCGGCGCCGACGTCGTCGATGCGTACACCGCTCAGGTGGCGCGAGTCGTGGCTCATCTCGTCGATCTCGAGGCGCGTACCGGACGGACCGTGACACTCGCTCTGGAGCCGGAGCCCCACTGCTATCTCGAGACGACCGAGGAGACCGTTGCCTACTTCACGGACCGCCTCTTTGGCGACGCCGTCGCCGAAGATCTCGCCCTGCGCACCGGGCTGCCCCTAGAGGATGCGCGACGCGCCGCGCGGCGCCACGTCGGCGTCGTCTTTGATGTCGGGCACCAATCGGTCCAGTTCGAGGACGTGGCCTCGAGCTTGCAGCAGCTAGCCGATGCCGGAATCGAGGTGTTCAAGCTCCAGGAGGCGGCCGCTTTGCACGTCTCCGAAGTGACGCCTGCAGTCATCGCTGCGCTGCAGCCCTTCACCGATACCGTCTACCTGACGCAGACCGTACAGCGCGACGAGAGTGGGCTGACTCGCTTCCTCAACCTCACCGATGCCATAGCGTCCTGGGAAAACGACCCGAAGCAGTGCGAATGGCGCACCCATTTCCACATGCCGGTCTTCCTCGACGACCTGGGCGCCTTCCGCACGACACGTTTTGTTCTCGAGGATGCGCTGGCATTCCACAAACACAACCGGCTCTCGACCCAGCTCGAGATCGAGACCTACACATGGGACGTACTGCCAGCCCACCTCAAGGACGGCACGATCGTCGACTACGTCTGCCGCGAGCTGGAGTGGGTGGCGGCCCAGCTGATGGCGGGCTGAGCCGTCAGTCGCGGCCTTTCACTTGTGAGAGGAGGCGCTTGACGTTGCCTTCGAGAATCGCAGCCCGCTCCGCGGCCGTCAGCTCGGGCACGTTGTCCACGGTGGTTATCGGGTCGAGATCCCCCATGGGGAACGGGTAGTCGGACCCCAACACGACGCGCTCGATGCCGGCGAAGTCGATGAGGAATCTGATACTGGGTGGGGTGAACAGCACGGTATCGAAGTAGAGCTTGGCGAACATCTCGAGCGGAGAGCTCTTCATTTCCGTGGCCACCACATGGGGAAGATTCTCGAATCCTCGTTGCATCCGGCCGACCTGGAACGGCAGAGCACCGCCGCCGTGCACCACACAGATCGTGAGGTTCGGGTAGCGGTCGAGCAACCCGGCCACCATCAACCGGCCGATGGCGATCGTGCTCTCCAGCGGCCGCCCCACCATGTTGTGGAGCAGATTCGCCGTGAGGTCGATCCCGATGAGCGGCATATGCGGGTGGAGGAGGACGACGCACCGCAGCTCCTCCGCCTTAGCCCAGAATGCGTCGAGATCGGAGTCGGCCAGCGCCGCCCCGTCGATGGTGGTGCATATCTCGACTCCGACCGCCCCTAACCTGGAGACGGCATACTCGAGCTCAGCCGCGGCGAGTTCCCCATGCTGGAGCGGGACCGTGGCGAGCATCATCAGGCGGTCGGGATGCACCGCCACCTCGTCCGCAATCGTCTCGTTGAACCGGCGGGCATACGCAGCTCCTGCTTCCGGCTCGAGCTCGTATCCGGTGAGATCCACCCAGCTGGAGAGAACCTGGATGTCGACTCCGGTGTCATCCATGGTCTTCAATCGCAGCGAGGTGTCGATTAGATCGGCCCGCACCGGTCCCACCCGGCGGCGCCCGTCGAGCAGGGCCGTGACGCCTTTGCCATCCTCGGCAACCTCGATCCCAAATGACTTCCCATCGGCGCGTAGGAGGTCGATGAGCGCCGCCGGCACGCAGTGGGCGTGGATGTCGATGCTCATCCGATCACGCAGCCGTTGACCGCGCCGCGTAGATCCCACGCCAACCCGAGCCGGGTGACGTTTGCGGCCTGACCGACCTTGATGGTCGACGATCGCCAGCGCTCGGACGTGGACAACGCAACCGTGATGTACCTTCGCCGGTAGGACACCTATACCTCCATTGAGCCGAAGGACAACATAGTCCGATCCTCTTGTTGTTGCGGCGGTACGGGGATACATACCAGGTGATCTGTTCTGTCCCGGGCCGCCGCGAAACGGGAATTGATCCAGAGCTGATCGTGGAGATCTAGCGCGCGACCGTTGTCGATGCCACAACACGCAGTGGGCCCAATAGGACTCGAACTGCGGGCGCCCGGCGCTCAGTGGTTCGCCAAGAAGCGCTCGATGTCCTGCATCGACTCCTCGAAACACTGGATCAGGAAGAAGTGGCTCGCTTCCTCGTAGATCTTCAGCTCGCAACCGGGAACGAGTTCGCTGATCTGGCGCGAAGCGCTGGCGGCGCACAGCACGTCCTGCCCACCGGCCAGGACCAGCGTCGGGCACTGCACCTGCGGCAGACGATCTAGCGAGTCGTGAGTCAGGCAGGCGTGGGTGGAGTTCGTATACCCGTGGATCGGCCGCCTGGTGTCGTCGAGGGCTGCTTCGAAAGCCTCCATCTGCTCCTTGTGCTCATTGAAGTAGGCAGGAGGAAAGAAGAACAGTGACTGGATCTTGGCCGCGGCCGCGTAGCCCTGAGCCCTGACGACGGCGTCGATGCTCTCGAGGATTTGATATCCGTAGCGATCGAGCTTGCCGAATGAAGCCGTGATGATCATGCTGCGCACGCGGCTCGGGTACGCCAGGGCAATCTCCTGGGCAATCGCACCTCCCATCGACCGTCCTATCACGTGGGCGGGCTCACTCACCCCGATGTCATCCAGCAGCCGGACGGTGTCGTCCGCAAAATGCCGCGTCGTGTACGGATAGTCGGGTGCCGAGCTGCGGCCGGCGCCGCGATTATCGAACGCTATGACGTGATAGCGATCCTGCAACCTCTCGATCTGGGCTTGCCACGCGCTGCAATCACCTGCCAGCCCGTGGATGAGGACTACCGGCTGTCCCCGGCCGTACTCCTCGTAGTACAGCTCGACATCGCCCACAGTTGTTCTTGCCATAGGGTCCTTCTACGCGAGGCCAAAGAGGCGAGCGGCGTTGCCGCCCTTGATCGCGTCCTTGTGTTCATCGGTCAGGCCTTCTGTCGCCTCGACGAGGGCGACCGGATCGTCTTCTCCCATATCGAACGGGTAGTCCGTGCCGATCATGACCCTGTCCACTCCCACCACTTCGATCAGGTGGCGCAGGTAGAGCGGTTGGAACACCATGGTGTCGTAGTAGAGGCGCTTCATGTAGTGGCTCGGAGCGTGGTCGGGAATCGCGGCGCGCGCCTCGGGCCGAACCTCCCAGGTGTGGTCGGCACGCGAGGCGTAGAACGGCAGGTAGCCGCCGCCGTGGAGTAGCACCAGCTTGATTTCGGGCAGCTCCTCGAAGAGGCCCGAGAAGATCATGCGGGTCGCCGCCACCATTGTTTCGAGGGGATTGCCGATGCAGTTGGTCAGGAAGTAGTCACCGAACCGGTGCCCTTCGGGGTAGCCGCTCGGATGAAGGATGACGGGCACTCCCTTGGCCGCCACCGCCTGCCAGAACGGTCGAAAGCGCTGATCGTCCAGGTTGCGTCCGTCGACCGTTCCCCCGATCTGCAGGCCTTTGAAACCCAGATCGTCCACGGCTCGATCCATCTCGGCGATGGCCAGGTCGATGTCCTGGAGCGGCACAGTCGCACCCATGGCAACAAACCTCTCCGGACGTTCCGCCGCGATCGCAGCCAGGTTGTCGTTCTGGATCCGGGCGGATTCGGCGGCCGCCGGGCCCGGCGCCCAGTAGAAGTACTCGGAGACGAACGTGGCCAGGCCCTGGATATCGACGCCCATCCGATCCATGTCCTCGAGCCGGTCCGCGGCATTGGTCAGCTTGGCGGCGATCGTGGGAAACATCACCTTGTTGCGGTCTTTCGAGTCCTGACCCATGAAGTAGTCGTAGGGCTCGTATTCGGGCCTGCGAAATGCTTCGACCGGAGGGCGGGCGGGCGGGGTGGCCAGGTGGCAGTGAATGTCAATCGTCGTCATGGATTCTCAATCTCTTGTCGCGGCACGACCGCGACAATAGCCCGCGACTGCGGGGCGCCATCGAAGGCCGGCGGGGCCTATCGCACGAAGCCGGCTTTGCCCTCTAACAGTCGGCACACAGCGGCGGCTGCGGTCGACATCCCACCCGAGTGCCGCGAGCCCCCGTTCGAGCAGGTTGCGGGCGTAGGCCGTCCCCATGATTCCGACACCACCCAGTCCGATCGGCCTCACACTTCCTCCCGGTCGACAAACGAGCGGATCGCGTCCAACAGGGCAGCCGGTGCCTGGAGCTGGGGACAATGGCCGCAACCCGCGATCACCGACACGGTGGCGTTGGCGATCCCCGCGGCAAGGTCATGACCCATCTCCGGAGGTGTCGTGGCGTCTTCGGCTCCAACAACGACGAGAGACTCGTTCCCGAGGTTGGACAGCGTCGACCGCAGGTCGGTAGCCGCCAGAGCCCGACAGGCGGCGGCGAATGCTCCCGGATCGACTGCTTCGAGCACCTTCCGGCGCTCATCGACCATCTCGGGGTGGGCCTCGATGTAGTGGTTGGGAAAGATGCGCCGCACGGCGACATCGACGACGGCCTCCATGCCTCCTTCGGAAACCAGAGTGCTCATGGTGCCGAAAGCCGCGGTTCGCTCGGGCGGGAAGACCGCCCCCGAGTTGGACAGGATGAGGCGGCCGAAGGTGCTGCCGTGCCGGATGGCCATCGCCGCCGCCACAAAACCGCCGAGCCCGTTTCCGAGGACGATCGTGTCGGGCCCGCCGTCGAGCATGGCGACGGTCGCGGCGACGTGGTCGGCGAGGTCGTCGATCGTCGGGTCTGGCTGAGCCAACGGATCGGAGCGTCCAAAACCGGGGAGTGACAGCCGATACACCAGAAAGCGCTCCGCCAGGGAGGCGGCCACCTCCTCGAAGGCCTCGGGGCCCGTCAGCAAGGAGTGCACCAGCACGAACGGAGGTCCGCTGCCCTGAGACTCCACCTGCACCCGGAGGGATCCGACTTCGCGATCCGTCGTTACGCCGCCCATGGTCAGTTGAGCCTCAGGTTGTCGCCGCCGTACCAGTCGACCGGATCAGACGCCGTGCGGATGGTGACTGCACGCACATGTGTGAAGTCGTGGAACGACTCCCAACCGCCCTCGCGCCCGGTGCCGCTCTCACGGACGCCGCCCCACGGCGACGCCGGGTCCAGCCGGTGGTGGTCGTTGACCCACACGATGCCATGGGCGAGACGATCCGCCACCCGGTGCGCCCGGGCAACGTCTCTCGTCCAGATCGAAGAGCCGAGGCCGAAGGGAGAGTCGTTGGCCATCTCCACCGCATCGTCCTCGTCTGCAAACGGGACGACCACAGCGACCGGTCCGAAGATCTCCTCACGGGCGCAGCGCATCTCATTGCGCACTCCCCGGAGCACGGTGGGCTCGACGAAGTAGCCCGCGCTCAGTGCGGGGTCCGACGGTATGCCTCCGCCGCACGCCAGCTCAGCGCCCTCCTCGACTCCAAGGGCGATGTAGTCCAGGATGCGCTGCTGGGCTTTGCGGCTGACAACCGGGCCCATCTGGGTGGCAGCCTCAGCCGGATCACCCATACGAATCCCGGCGGCTCGCTTGATCAAGGCGTCGACAAACTCGTCGTAGATGGTCTCCTGGACCAGTATGCGGCTTCCGCAGATGCACGTTTGTCCGGCGGCGATGAACGCACCGAATGCCACGCCGCCGGCTGACACCTCGATGTCCTGGTCGTCGAAGACGATCACCGGCGTCTTCCCCCCGAGTTCCACGGTCACCTTGGCGAAATGTGCGGCGGCAGCCATCGCTACCTGCCGCCCCGGCTCGGTACCGCCGGTGAACACGACCTTGCCGACATCGGGATGCTCCGCCATCCGCTTGCCGGCAATCGGCCCGAGGCCCGGGACAACGTTGAGCACGCCGGGAGGTACGCCGGCCTCAGCCGCGAGGTCGCCGAGCATGAGACACGTGAATGGCGTGAGCTCAGAGGGTTTGAGAACAACGCTGTTTCCGGTGGCAAGCGCTGGAGCGAGGCTCTTCGAGGAAATCATGAGCGGGTGATTGAACGAGCTGAGAATCGCCGCCACCCCAATGGGGAATCTCGAGGTGTATGAGTGATACGGCCCCGGCATCGGGACCACGCTCGTGCGGTCGGCGAGAAGGAGCGAGGCGTTGTAGCGGTACCAGCCACCGAGCCGGCTCACCTGGGCCCGAGTCTCGGCAATCGGCCGCCCGTTGTTCTGGGTCTCCAGCTTGAAGAGGTCCTCGAGATGGGCATCAATGCCGTCGGCGAAGCGATGGAGGATCGCCGAGCGCTCGGCGATGGGCATCTCCGACCATACGCCCGACTCAAAGGCATGCTTGGCGACCGAAACCGCCGTATCGATATCCAACTCGGTTGCGAGAGCAACTCGGCCGAATACCTCGCCGTTGGTCGGATTGACGACGTCGAGCGATCCGCCGTCCGACGCGGCGACCTCATCTCCGCCTATGAGCAAGCCCCGCTCCAACAATCCCGGATCGCTCATGATTCCTCCTGTGTGAGTGCGGCTCATCTTACGGTCACGGCATGAACGCACCGAGGCGGCCGGATGGTCGCACGCGCCTTCATGGTTGAGCGGGCCCGTCGGCTAGGAATCGATAGGATGCGACCCCGAAAGGATGGCCCAATGACCGAACAGTTGGTGTCAACACAACGGCTGCATGACCTCCTGACGGATCCCTCAATCCGCGCCCTCGACATCGGCTCGCGCGATGAAAGGGACCATTCGCTGGGCATGCGCCGGGGGCGATGTGGGCCTTCTGGCAGAACCTGTGTTGGGACGACGTCGTTCGGCAGTTCGCCACTCCGGCCCAGATGGCCAATCGGCTTGGCCCACCGGCATGGGCGCCGAAAACACCATCGTCGACCCAGCCAAACTGACGAGGGCCCAAAGGAGGGTGCACTTGGACATCGAGCCGCCTCCAGAATCCGCTGACCCGGATACGACAATCGTCATCAACGTCAACGGCACATCGCACGAGATCCGAAGCCCCGCGGTAACTCCTCTGATCTACGTACTCAGGAACGAACTGGGGCTCAAAGGAACGCGGTTCGGATGTGGTGAGGGAACGTGCGGAACATGCACGGTCCTGATCGACGGTGTTGCCCGACACTCTTGCGACATTCCCGTGGAGTACGTCGCAGACGGCGCCATCAGAACCGTCGAGGGGCTCGCCGTCGGATCTGCGATGAGCGCACTTCAGCAGGCCTTTGTCGACGAGCAAGCCGCCCAGTGCGGTTTCTGCACATCGGGGATCCTGCTTCAAGCCCGGGGGCTACTCGATCGGATCCCCCACCCCACCGAAGCCGAGATTCGAGAAGCGTTGGATCCGAACCTTTGTCGGTGCGGGTCGCACGCCAGGGTCATCCGGGCGGTCACGAGGGTCGTCGACGCCACCGAAACCAACCAGAAGCTCGTCATCGGATCTCCTGCCGCCGCCTCCGCGGACACCCTGGTCGATAGGGGAATTGGCAACGACTACATCACGGTGAAGGCGGACGGAACGGTGCCACTGACTCTGGGCAAAGCCGAGCTGGGGCACGGCATCACAACCAGCCTCGCTCAGATCGCCGCCGATGAGTTGCATGTCGGTGTTACGCGGATCCGGATTATCGGACCCGACACCGCGATCAGCCCCGACGAAGGCTTCACCAGCGGAAGCAGATCCACCGAGCAGGGCGGTGCGAATGTGCGCCGGGCTGCAGCCGAACTGCGGACTCGGCTCGTAGCATTGGCGGCCGAGAGAATGCAGGTGGCGCCGAAGGACCTTCACATCCTCGACGGAGCGATAACGGCCCCCGATGACCGAATGATCTCCTACTGGGAACTGGCAGGCGCTACACCCGCACGGCAGGACCCGGCGCGCGACGACTCGGGCGGCGTCGTGGTGGGTGTGTCCACCCCTCGCTGGGATCTCCCCCGCAAGCTGCGCGGTGAGCCGAGCTTCGTCCAGGATCTCGAACTGCCCGGCATGTTGCACGGCCGTATTGTGCGACCGCCGAGCCTCAACGCCCGACTGATTTCCGTGGACGACCAACGTGCGGGCGGCGCATCCGGGGTGGTCAAGATCGTCCGGTCCGGCAACTTCCTGGCAGTCATCGCCCGAGGTGAATACCAGGCCGTCGCCGCCGCGAAACTGCTGGACGAAGATGCCGTCTGGGATGCCCAGCCGACGACCACCGACCTCGCCGACCCCCGACATCTGCTTCTCGAAGATGTCCAGACGGAAACCGCACACAGCCTCGGGGAAGATGCGGCGCCCAAACCACACCGGACGTTCTCCGCCACGTACACCAGACCGTTTCTCATCCACGGATCGATCGCGCCCTCCTGCGCGGTAGCCGTCGCAGCCGATGACATCCTCACTGTCTGGAGCCACACCCAGGGGGTCTTCCCGCTCCGTAAAGAGATGGCGCGGGTACTCGGAATCCCCCAGGCCGCCGTCCGAGTGATTCACATGGAGGGAGCCGGCTGCTATGGCCACAACGGGGCCGACGACTGCGCTTTCGACGCAGCGGTGCTGGCCAGGGAAGTCCCGGGTGAGCCGGTGCGGGTTCAATGGAGCCGGAAGGATGAGTTCCGCTGGGAGCCATACGGACCAACGATGACAATCGAAGTCGAGAGCTCACTCGATGGCGAAGGCAAGATCGTCGGATGGGATGCGGACGTGTGGAGCTACGTCCACAGTTCCCGCCCCCCTTGGCGCAGGTCCGAGTTTCTAGCCGAAGCCCACATGGATCGACCGTCCCTGCGACAGACCGACGAGCCGATGCCTACCGAAAGCGCGGTGCGCAACGCCCTTCCTCTCTATACGATCCCCGCCGTCGAGGTGCGCGGACATATCGCACCGGATGACTACGTCAGAACTTCGGCCCTCCGGTCCCTGGGTGCCCATGCCAATGTCTTCGCAGTCGAGTCCCTCATGGATGAGATGGCCGGCGCCCTTGGGGAGAACCCGGTCAGTTTCCGGCTGCGGCACCTGGCCGACCCTCGGGCGCGCGCCGTGGTCAGCCGGGCGGCCGAGCTTTCCGGTGGCCCGATCGGCGAAACCGATGACAAGGGAAACGGCTTCGGCCTCGCATTTGCCAGGTACAAGAATCAGAGCGGATACGCCGCCGTCGTGGCAGAGATCGAGGCGGTGACGGAGGTCCGGGTCGTGCACCTCTGGGCCGTCGTGGACGCCGGCATGATCGTGAATCCCGATGGCGCCGCCAACCAGATCGAGGGCGGCCTCATACAGTCGACGAGTTGGGCGCTCAAGGAGAGCGTCGCTTTCCAGACCGGCTCGCCAAGCCTGGCTACATGGGAGGATTATCCGATCCTCGGGTTCTCCGAGGTACCGGAGTTGACGGTCGAACTCATCGATCGGCCCGATGAGCCGTCGATGGGTGTCGGCGAGGTGGTCCAGGGACCAACAACTGCCGCCATCGCCAACGGCCTCACTGCCGTCCTCGGTGTGCCCATCCGTGATCTTCCGTTCACCAGGGATCGCATGATCAAGGCACTGCTGGAGTAGCGCGCCACACCCACGGGCTCAGTGTCGCTTCACCCTCACCGGGTACGCCTCGTAACCGAGGACTTGGTACGGCGTCGCACCTGGTGTGAGTCAACCCGACCGGGAGCCCTTCGGCGGCTCTGGTTCCGCGGGCCGCTCAATTGCCGGCCTCCATCAACCCGAATTTCCACGCTGGATCGCCCGGCACCATCGTGCCCTCAACCTGAGAACGCCGGCCCATGGCGCGCGAACGCGCGACGACCGACCTTCCCAACCGCAGCTGCGAGCGTTCCCACACCGCCAGCGCCGCGGCAAGGTCACCCGCGGCGTCGAGAGCATCACGAAGCGCCCATGCATCTGCGGCTGCCTTGGCAGTCCCAGCCGCCACATGCGGTCGGGCCGAGAAGGCCGCGTCGCCAATCATGCAGACCCGCCCGAACGCCATCCGGGGGGATTCGAGATCGAAGACCGCTTGCACGAAGGGCTCGGGTGTTTCCAGTACAACTTCTCGAATCGCAGGTGCCAACTGAGCCGTCAGCCTGCTCATTTCAGCCCAGAGGTCGGCGCGCACGAGGCCCGGAGGCACGGACAACGATCGCCGGACCCCTTCGCGGTCGGTCATGACCTCCTCGAAGCCGCGCCCGGGGGCGTAGTTGTGATACCAGACGAAGTTCTGGCGCCGCGCTCCCGGCTCGGTCGACCCGTCGGCGCCGGGGATCGCATAGACGAGCACGTGGCCCAGATCGAGGACCTGATACAACATCGAATCGGCAAGCTGGGCAATGGCTGCCGCGCTGAGGTTCGCTTCGTGGATCGTGCCTCGCCACGCCACATAGCCTGCGTAGGCCGGTTCCACGTCGGGCAGGAGGATGCTGCGGGCGGTCGATGCCAGGCCGTCGGCGCACACCAGGAGGTCGGCGGTGACGCTGGTGCCGTCGGCAAACCTGGCGGTCACCGATTGGGAATCCTGATCGAATCCAACCATCTCGGCATTGAGGTGGTACCGATCATGCGGGAACTTCGTGAGCAGGGCCCGATAGACCGCGCTCCACGCGCTGAAACGGAACTTGTCGGCATCGGCGGCGAGGACCCGGCCATCGCCGTCGACGTACTTCCACCATGTGAGCTGGAGGCTGACACGGTCATCGGCCGCCTGTTGCACCAGGTACTTCTCCGTCATTGGGAGAACCACGATCCCCGCTCCGCGCGAACGAAGCGCTTCTCCGGAGCGCTCGAAGATCTCGACGTCGAGGCCGAGGTCGTGCAGCAGCAGTCCCGCCGTCAACCCCCCGATCGAGCCGCCCACAACGGCGACTCGCGAAGCACCGGCCATCTGCTCGATACCTACCCGTCGAGGAGTTCGACCGTGACGAACCGAAGCACGGTCTCGCCGATGTTCTCCAGGTCGTGAATGAGCGAGGAGTCCGGGCCGTGCTCGAGGTAGCTGGTGTCACCAACCTCGTAGTCGCGCGCCCGAAATGTTCCATCCGCGAGGCGCTGGAGGCCGCGCCCTCCCTCGACCACGGTCCAGAAGTAGTTGCGGGTGTGGGAATGGAAGGGTCCTCGTTCGCCAGGTTCGAGCCTGACCTCCCACACCTTCAGCCGATGATTCTCAAACCACAGCTTGGTGCCGACGTCGAGGTTCGAAGGCGCAGCCCGCAGCTCGGCGGCGTAGAGGGCCGGGTCGAACGTCCCGGAATCGGGGGCTTCTGGTGTCATGAGCTGCCAAGGGTAGCCGTGCAGTTCACCCAGGTTGGCTAACGCACCGTGAACCGGACTGTGCCCGCGGCTGCTGGACTGCGTCTCATTGTTGCGTTGATTCCGACTCCATCGCGACCCCCCGGGCAAGCACGTATCATTGCCGCAGTGACGGAGAGCTATTCGAGTCCGGCCGGCCGATCGGAGATAGTCCCCAAACATGGCTGAGCACATCAAGAAGCCTCGCGAACGACCCCAGGAAGTAACCGATGAAATCCGGTCTACGGTCAGCACGATCATTGCCGACGTTGCCCGGGAGGGAATGACCGCAGTCCGCAGATACTCGGAGCAATTCGACGACTGGAGCCCGCCCACCTTCCGGGTCCCGGCAGCGACCATTGCCGCCGCTGCAGACCGCTTCGATGAGGAAGTGCGCAAGCATGCGCGGTTCACGCTCGAGCAGGTCAGAACGTTTGCCCAACACCAGCTGGCGAGCATGAGTGAGTTCGAGGTCGAGACTCTTCCCGGAGTGGTGCTCGGCCAGAAGCACATTCCGGTCGCCTCCGTCGGGGCGTATTCACCGGGCGGCCTCTACCCGCTGATTGCCTCGGCCTTCATGACGATCGCAACGCCGAAGGTGGCCGGGGTGAATCGAGTGGTCGCGGCGGCACCGCCGCGGGACTCGACCGGAATGCACCCGCCGCAGCTGTGGGCGATGGCTGAATCGGGAGCGGACGAGATCTTCTGCGTTGGTGGAGTCCAGGCCCTGGCCGGCATGGCCTTCGGCATGGAGGACTCCGACCCGGTCGACATGATCGTCGGGGCCGGCAACGTCTACGTCTCAGAGGCGAAGCGCCAGCTGTTCGGCACCGTCGGGATCGACCTCCTCGCAGGACCGACCGAGGTGATGGTGATCGCCGACGAGACCGCCGACCCCGCCGTTGTGGCAGCGGACCTGCTCGGGCAGGCGGAGCACGGGCCGACGTCCCCGGCGTTTCTCGTCACAACGTCGGCCGAAGTTGCCCAGCAGACCGCACGGGAAATCGACCGGTGGCTCGAGACCTGGCCGACGGCGGCAATCGCCGGAGCAGCATGGCGGGATTACGGCGTGATCACCCTTTGCGAAAGCGATGAAGAGATGCTCCAGATCTCCGACCAGATCGGCCCGGAGCACCTCGAAGTCCAGACGGCTGATCCCGACTGGTTCGCCGAGCGCCTCCGCAACTACGGAACACTGTTCATCGGGACCCATGCCACGGTGACATACTCCGACAAGGCCATCGGCACCAACCACGTCCTGCCCACCGAGCGGGCCTCCCGCTATACCGGCGGGCTCTGGGTGGGGAAGTTCCTCAAGACGGTCACAACCCAGCGTGTCACCGCCCGCGGCTCCGCCGTCGTCGCAGAGCCGGCGGCAGCCGTTGCGGACGCAGAGTTGATGTTCGGTCATGCCATCAGCGCCCGGCTCCGCCTCAATCCCGAATACTTCCCGGACGCCCTTCATCCGGAGGGCGCCGCGTGAGCCGCCAACGCACGACCCTCATCACCGGGGCAAGCCAGGGAATCGGCAAGTCCATTGCGCTGGCCTTTGCCGCAGCCGGCGATTCACTGTTGCTGGCAGCGCGCAACGAAGTCAACCTCGAGGAAACCGCTCGCGAGACTCGTGGACTCGGCGCGGAGACGTTGGTCGTACCGACCGATATCACCGATCCGGCGCAGGTGGCGCAAATGGTGAGAGCCGGCAACGACCGCTTCGGTGGAATCGATGTGCTCGTCAACAACAGCGGCATAGGGGGACCGTCGGGGCCGCTATGGGAGCTGGATCTGGAGGCATGGCGGGAGACGTTCGCCGTCAACGTGGAGGGCGTGTTCCTCGTGTCGCAGACGGTGCTGCCCGGAATGATCGAACGGCGCTCCGGTTCGGTCATCATGATCGGATCGATCAGCGGCAAACGCCCGCTCTGGGGCCGTACGCCGTATGCCACAACCAAGGCTGCGCTGGTCGGCTTGACCCGCACGCTGGCGCTGGAAGCAGGCGCCCACGGCGTTCGAGTGAACCTGATCTCGCCCGGATTCGTCGCCGGGCCGCGCCTCGATTGGGTCATTGATGCCCAGGCGGAGGGGCGGGGTATCCCGGCTGCCGAGGTCAGGGCGGAGATGGAGGCCGAGTCGCCCCTCAATCGCCTGACCCAACCTGAAGACATTGCCCGGGCCGCACTGTATTTGGCGTCCGAGGCGGCCGAGGCGATCACCGGAGCGGACTTGAACGTCAACTCCGGCGCCGTCATGTACTGAGGAGGACCAATGGCAACTCTCATCGATCTGTCGCAGGACATCTATCAGGGGATGATGGTCTATCCGGGCCATCTGAAGACCGTGGTGTTCCAACATGCGACTCACCAGGAGACGGCCGTGAGGTTTGACGGCGGGTTCTCCTTCCAGACCCTCGGCTTCATGCTGAACGACAACGGCCCGACTCACGTGGACTCGTTCAGTCATCTGGATCCGGACCCGGATGCCGAGACGATCGATCGGATGGCTCTGGACCTCTTCTACGGCCCGGCGATCTGTATCGACGTGTCGGCGGTGCCGGCCAAGACGGACATCACTGCCGAGCATCTCGACGACGCCCTG